>DASVRB010000076.1:0-11352 GCA_036388835.1 Thermoanaerobaculia bacterium
CTCGGCGGAGTGGCGCATGCGCGCGAAATGCTCCGGTGCGAGCACGATTCGGCCGCGCGTGACGAGCATCGTCTCGAACAGCCCCACACCATGCGCGACCGCGGGTGAGTCGACGGCAATCTGCATCAGGTTTCGCCTCCGACGTACCGCAGAAAAGCGGCCGATTTCACACGGCTTTCTTCATCTTCCGCCTGGGCGTCGGAGTCCCAGACGATGCCTCCGCCGGCGTGATAGCGCGCCGCGTCCGCGGTAACGATGGCGGTGCGAATGGCCACGCTCATCTCGACGAAACGGCTGCCGATGAAGCCGATCGAACCGCAGTACACGCCGCGCGCCTCCGGCTCCAGCGCGCGAATGATCTGCACCGCCGCGCGCTTCGGAGCGCCGGTGATCGACGCGGCAGGGGTGAGCGCCGCGAGCACGTCAGCGACATTGCGATCGCGCAGGCCTGTCGCGCGGACGGTCGACTCGAGATGGTGCACCGATTCGAGCGTCCGCACGCTGCGATATTCACTCACCGAAACTTCTCCCGGCGGCGCCACTTTGCCAAAGTCGTTGCGCGACACGTCGACGATCATCAGATGCTCGGCCGCATCTTTCGCGCTGGCGAGCAGCGACTCGATCTCGCGCGGATCGTCTCCGCCGCGCCGTACCGTTCCTTTGATTGGACGCGTCTCCGCCCAGCCCTCGACTCGATCGAAGCGCAGCAACACCTCCGGTGACGCGCTGACGATCGTGCAACCCGGCGCGCGCAGAAACGCCGACATCCGCGGCGGCACCGCTCCCGTCAGGCTGCGATAGAGCGCCGCGTCATCGAGGACGCGATTGACGGAGAACGCACGGGTGAGATTGACCTGGTAAACGTCGCCGTTGCGGATCGCTTCGCGGATGGCATCGACGGCGCGGCGGTGTCCTCCGTCCGACAACGAGTCTCGCAATGGAGCGTCAGCGGCGCGGTGGTTCACGTGGGATGACGCTGTGCTGCGCGCGGCGCGCGCGAGGCGATGAATGTACGGCTCGAGCTGACCCTCGGGAGCGAAGAGCGACGCCTCACCGTTCGGCGCGACCACCACTCCCGCGCGATGCCGCGCAAAGAACATCGACGGCTCGACACGGTTCGTGTCGCGCGGCTGCGCCGCTTCGCCGCACGCGAACGCTTCGTACGTGATGAAGCCGACCCACCCGCCGAGGAAGGGCGGACCGTCGTCGCGAGCAGTCGCATCGATCGGCACATCGCGCTCGAGAGTCGCAAGCTCGCGTTGCCACTCACCCGCCGCGTCCCACGACAGCTGTCGCGTCTCGTCGGGCCAGGGCAGCAGGATTCGCCACGTGCCGCCGTCACTCCAGCCTTCCAGCAGTGCGGCACCCGTTTCCGGTGAGTCGAACACGATCGCGTCAGCGGGCGCGGTGCGCAGAGGCGTGACGATGACGGGCGCGGAGCGGGACACAGCGCGTCATCCTAGCGCGTGGCAATCACAGCGCGCCGAAGCGAGCGACGGGTCCGGAAGACGCGCGCTCAACGAAGATAGCCGAGCGCCTTGAAGCGCTTCAGCGCCTCCTCGTCCTGCTTGCGGCGCTCGGCCGCGGTCAACGGCTGCGCGGGTGTCGTGGCCGCGACGGTCCGGGCAGCGGCGGCGATGTTGCGATCGCCCGCGTACGGCAGCAGCGAGCGTCCGACGTTGCCGGGAACGGTCCGTTTCCAGATCGGATGCGCGTCGATGCCGAGCAGGTCGTACAGCGTCGGAGGGATGTCGGCGATGGTGCAAAGCGTATCGACCGCCCGCGGCGCGACGCGGTAGCACGGCGGGAGGACGATCACGAGCGGCACGCGGTTCGTCGCTTCGAGGTCGCCGCGATTGCCGAAGCTGTGGGTGATCAGGTTGCGCTCGCCGAACGCCTCACCGTGATCCGAGGTGATGACGAGGATCGTGGAGTCGAGGAGCTTCCGTTCGCGCAGTTCGCGCACGATCTCCCCGACTGCCGCGTCGAGCTCGCGCACACGCGCGTGGTAGCGGCGGCGGTAGATCGCGAGCTGCTCGGCGCTGAGGTCGAACGTCGTGGCCAGCGCTCCGACGTTCGAGCGCGCCAGCGTGTCGAGGACTTCGGCGCGCCGTCTCTCATCGCTGATCGTGGTCGGATCGGCGAGCTCCGGCAGCACCGGGCGGTTGCGCAGATCCGGCACGGTCACGCCCTTCTTCTCGCGCTGCTGGTCGTAACTCGACGGCGTCGGGAGATACGGATCGTGCGCGTGGAGAAGGTTGATCATGCCGAAGAACGGCTGCTTGCCGTCGAGCCGCGGCTCGATGTGGCGAAAGATCGCGCCGCCCATCGAGAAGAGCATCATCCGGTTCCACTCGGTGAGCGCGTGGTCGTACTCGGCGAGATGAGCGTCGAGCTTCGGCAGCATCGCCGCCTTGCGGTCGGCCGGCAGTTCCTGCCACAGCTCGTGCAGATTGACGAACGAGCCGAACGGCTGCATCGACCGGGTGAACTTCGGCGACAGGTTGCCGTTCGCCGACACGCCCCAGGTCCGATAGCCGCGCTGCTTCAACTGGTGCGCGAGTGAGATTTCGGGCACGTCGACCGGCGACTGATAGCCATTGATGTAGCCGGTGAGCATCGAGAAATGGGAGTACGGCGTCGAATCGTGCGTGCTGTACGCGCGGACGAAATTGAGGCCGACGCCGGCAAGCTGCTCGAGGTACGGCGTGCGGTTCTTGCCGTTCGGGCCGAGGGAGGTCGCGTCGAAGCGGAGCGTATCGAGCGAGATCAGGAGGATGTTCGGCTTGTCGGGACACGGCAGCGGCTCCGGCGTCGGCTCCACCTGCGGCGCTTTCGCCGACGCGTGCGGAGCGGCGGCGTGTGCCGGCCGCGGCGAAGCGGGAGGGCGGGATGGCGACCGGCGCTCGCACGCCGCGAACAGCGGCAGCAGCAGAACTACCGCGATGATGTTGGTTCTGAGCAAACGACTCGATTGTAGTCGTGGCATGAGCGCGGACGGTGGCGCTGTCGTCCTGCTACCGTCGTCGGCCAAACGGCCGCGGGTATATTCTGCAAAACGCCGCGTGAGAACCCCGCTCCGTCTCCTCGTTTCCCTCTTCTTCGCCGGCGTGCGGATCATTCCGCGACGACTGCGCTTTCCGCTCGCGGCCGGCGCGGCGAACGTCTCCGCGGTTGCACTCGCGGGGCTTCACACGCTCGTGAGGCGCCGGCGCCGGCGCTTTCGCGCGCTGCAGGAACAGTGTCTCGCGCGCGTCATCGGTGAGCTCGACGTGCGGCGGATCGAGTTCGATCCGCGCATCGTCACGGTCGGCCTGGAGCTGATCACCGGAGCGGAAGCGAGCGGTCGAGGAGTGCTCGTCGCCACGACGCACGCAAACGCCGGCCTGTCGCGCGTGATCCTGCGGGTCCTCCACGATCTCGGAGTGACGTACGAGTTTCTTTCGGCGGCGCCGGCGTTTCCAGTGTGCGGTGCGGCGTGCGGTGTACGGCCGATCGCGCCGCGCGGCGCGTTTCTCCTGACGATTCGGAAGCACCTGCGCGCGAACGGGCTCGTGCTGGCGATGCTCGATTCAGCCGAGCAGACGACGCGCGCCTCCGTCGCGATCGAGTCGGGCGATGCATCGTTCTGGATTTCCGAGCCGATCCTGCACGTCGCGCGGCGAGCGGGCGCCGAGGTCGTGTTCATGCGCGGCTCGTTGCAGCGAGGCTCGATCGTGATCGAGTTCGCGCGCGGCGGCGCGGCCGATGGCCCGACCGAGCTCGCGCGGCAACTCGGCGCATTCGCGCTGGGGCCGTCGCTTCAGATGGCGACGTCGTAGGTCTGCCGCCACAGCTCGAGCATCGTCAGCGCGAACAGCCGGTGCGAGTGAATGCCGAGCCGCTCTTCCTCGCGGAACAGCGTGGCGACCTCGCGCCGGTCGAACAACTCGCTCGCGCCGATCACCTCGCGCATGAAGCGGCCCCAGTCGCCTTTGAACCACTCGTGCAGCGGGATGGAAAATCCCTGCTTGCGTTGCGTGTCGAGCTGCGAAGGAAGCACGCGCCGGGCGAGCTTCCGCAGGAGCACTTTTCGCTCCCCTTTCCACGCGCGGAGCTGATCCGGAACGCGTCCGAACGCGAACTCGATGAGGCGCGGGTCGAGCATCGGTGCGCGCATCTCCACCGAGGCGAGCATGCTCGCGCGATCGACCTTCACGAGGATGTCATCGGGGAGATAGGTCTGAAAGTCGGCAGCCATGGCGCGCTGCACGGCAGTGCGGCCGGTCGGAAGCTTCGACTTTGCGTCGAGCGGTGTGTCGTCAACGCTGCCGATGAGACGACGACGCGCCGCCAGATCGAAGTAGAGATTCGCGCCGGCGATGCTGCGATCGACATCATCGGCTGCCCGGACGAGATAGTCGCGTCCGCGGACCGCGCGCGGGAGCATGCGCGCGGCGAGCGAGGTGACGCGACGCAGCGGCCGCGGAATGAGGCCGCGCACCACTTGCTGACGACGCACCCACTCGTAGTGAAAGTAGCCGCCGAACAGCTCGTCGCCCCCTTCGCCGCCGAGCGCCACCGTCGCATCGCGCCGCGCCAGGCGCGAAACGAGATACATCGGGACGATCGACGAATCGGCCAGCGGCTCGTCGAACTGCGCGGCGAGCTGCGGCATCAGATCGACGGTCGCCGGCTCGGCCGCGAGCTCGAGATGATCGGTGCCGAAGTGATCGGCGACCAGCCGCGCGAACGGCGCTTCGTTGAACGTGCCGTATTGCGGAAAGGTAATGGTGAACGTGCGCAGCTTCGAGGTCAGCCGCGCCGCCATGGCGGTGATCAGGCTCGAATCGACGCCGCCGCTGAGGAGGATGCCGACCGGCACGTCGGCGATCATGCGCATCCGAACGGAATCGAGCAGCAGTCGTTCGAGCTCGTCGACCAGCGCCTCCTCGTCGTACGGAGCGGCGGAGTATGGCTCCGGCAGGTTCCAGTAGCGGTCGACCGCGAGCGTGCCGCGCGTGAGGTCGACGACGAGCGAGCAGCCCTGCGGCAGCTTGCGAACGCCGGCGAGGATGCAGGAGGCGCCCGGCACATAACCGAAGGCGAGGTATTCGTTCAGCGCGGCCGGATCGATGCGCCGTTCGAAGCCGGGCATGCGCATCAGCGCTTTCAGCTCGGATGCGAATGCGAAGACGCCGTTCCGATGCGAATAGTAGAGAGGCTTCTCACCGGCGCGGTCGCGCGCAAGCACGAGTCGCCGCTCGTCCGCGTCATGAATCGCGAACGCAAACATGCCGTTGAGCCGCTTCGGCACGTCGACGCCCCACTCGCGGTATGCGGCCAGGATCACTTCCGTGTCGGTCGCAGTCGCAAACCGATGGCCGCGAGCGGAGAGCTCGCTCCTCAGCTCGCGGTAGTTGTAGATCTCACCATTGAAGGTGATGGTGAGGCGTTCCGATGGATCCTGCATCGGCTGGTGTCCGGCCGGCGAGAGATCGATGATGCTGAGCCGGCGATGCCCGAATCCTGTGCGGCCATCGGCGGAGATCCACTCGCCCTGATCGTCCGGCCCGCGGTGACGCAGCGCGGCGGCCATCTCCGCGATCACCTCGCGCTCGACAGGCGGTCCGTGAGGCCGCGCGATGCCGCAGATTCCGCACATCGCGACTCAGGCGTCCCGGCGCAGCGCACGCAGCCGCGATAGCGGGCGCCTACCCACCATCCCTGCCGCGAGCACGGCCCATTGCCGCGTGAGAAACGGCCGCACCCGCAGCGTCGCGAGCGCCGCCGAGAAACCTTTGCGCCGGTTACCGGCGAGAAAATGAAAGGTCGAGCGGCCGCAGAGGTACTGCGCGTAGCGCCGCGGTGCCCACGCCGCCAGCGCGGAGCCGTGACGTTCGAGAATCTGTTCGACCTGTGTTGCGTGATCGGCCGCGGCACGCCGCACCTGCCAGTGCGCGTGTTTCGTGATCTGGTTGGCAGCGTCGCGATGGTAGAGCCTGACCACGTCCGGCCACGCCCAACTGTCGAAGCGCTTCGCGAAGTCGAGGTGGTAGAGCGACTCGTACGCCCGCGAATCGCAGTAGCGCACCTGCTCGAATGTTTCGCGCCTCACCACCACCAGCGTTTCCTGCCGCCGCCCCATACCCGCCTCGGCCCAACGGATGTAGCGCTCGTAATCCCACAGCTGTCCGTCCAACGGAGGCTCCGGTGAGACTCCGCCGTCGTCGAACAGGGTCATGAAGCGCATCCCCTGCACGGCGTGACCCGCCTCGCGCGCCCGTCGCTCCATCACCGCGATCGCACCCGGAAGCAATTCGTCGTCGCTGTCGAGAGCGATGATCCAGTCACCGGTGGCAACGCCGACGCCGGTGTTTCGCGCCGGCCCGACACCTCGATTCTTCTCGTGCCGCACCAGGCGGATGCGGGGATCATCGAACCGGCGCACGACCTCGGCCGATCCATCGGACGAGCCGTCGTCGACGACGATCACTTCCAGATCACCTTCCTGCTCCAGGCAACTTCGTAGCGTGCGGCCGATGAACGCGGCACGGTTGTACATGGGGATCACGACCGAGAATTTCATTCGAGGATGTCGAGGACTCCGAGGATGTGTTGAAAGCGATGCAGCCAGCGATGCTCGCGCACACTGCGCTGGTAGGCCCGAGCGGCGATCGCCGCTGCTTCATCTTGATTATGCAGGAAGTAATGAAGTAGCTCAGGAATCTCGCGACGGCTACCGTAGCAGACGATCTCCTGTCCGACCGCAAAGAATCGCGCAAGATCGGCGTCAAAACTCGTCAGATAGAGACCACCTCCGGCAGCCGGCACCTCGAAGTCGCGTCCTTTGATGGTGGTCAGCGCTTCCGAGTACTCGACGCCGCCCATGCCGAGATTCACCTTCGACCGGTTGAATACCGCGTTCGAGTCGCCGACACGACCGTTCGGCCACCCTGCTCCGAACGTCGCGACGTTGATGCCGGCGCCGCGGAGATCGGCGACCAATTCGGGGCGGAAACCGTAGCTCGCGCCGACGAAACTGACGTCGAGATCTTTCACGGCGCCGGTGGGGTGATACGTGCGCGCGCAATACCCCGGCGGCAGATGCAGCGGGCGTCCGCCTTCGACCATGTGCCATTCGCAAGCGATTCGCGACGATGTGACGAATAGATCGAATGAGGCGGTGATGTCGACGGCGCCGGTACGCCAGCCGCCAACATCGTCACCAGCCCACCCCTGCTTGTCATCAAGCGACAGACAGACCGTCGGAACGCCGTATGTCGCCGTCAGCTCCGCGATGACGGCTGGTGAGAAATCCTGGCCGCCGCCGTAGCAGAACATCCAGTCGATCGGACGCCGCGCGTGTGCCTCCGCGAATGCCGACTTCAGTTGCGTCAGCATCTCATTGCGTGCGGCAGCAGCGGCCGCATCACCACGCGTGAGCTGTTCCACGCCGAAGCCGCGCGCGACGTAATCGAAATGCGTAACCGGCCCGAGCTCCTGCAGCTCGGTGACGAGATCGCCGTGCCACGCGACGAGAGGCGTGCAGATGAACGTGTGGATCTCGCCCGACTTGCGGCGCGGAGGTGTGTAGCCACGTGCCGCAAGCCGTGTGCGGACGGCGAGCGTCGTCTGCTCGTCCGAGTAGGTGATTCCGCGCTCGCTCGCCACGCGCTGGTAATAGTCGCGGCGAAGCCTGTATTCGCGCTCGACCTGCACTCTGCGATACGAGGTCCAGAGCCGTCGCGGCAGTGAGGCATTGCGCAGTCGGTCCTTGATCGAGTCGGGCAGCGGCACGCTGCGCCGGCTGCGCGCCGGCGGGCGTCGCGGGGTCATGTTCGTATGATCGCCCAGTTCGAATAGAGGTGCGACTCGAGCGGCTGCCGATACTCCATCCGCCGCGCGCCGTCGGGAAACAGCTTGTGGATCGTGTAACCGCCGACCGAGTCGATCAGCTCATAGACGTCCTTGAGGTGTGTGCCGGCGTCGATGTACGTCCCGCCGTACTCGAACTGAATGACGCGGATGCGACGCTCGCGCAGCATCCGCACCGCACCGCGCAGTGCCGCGACTTCGTGTCCCTCGACATCGAGCTTGAGAAAATCGACAGCGCCGATGTCGTGACGCTGGCAGTACGCGTCGATCGTTTCGAGCCGCACCATCTCCGTCTCTCGTTGCGTGTCGCCGGTGCCTACACGCTCGTACAGTGAGTTTGCGCCGCAGGCGGCGGAGAAGAGGAAGAGACGCGCTTCGGCAGCGGAGTCACTGAGACCGAAGTCGTTGCACGTGACGTTCGCCGGAAACGACCGCGCGGCGAGCCGCTCGAACGCCAGCCGGCTCGGTTCGAAACAGTGGTAGCTCGCATCTGGATTGATCGCCAGCGCGGCGGCCGTCCAGTCGCCGACGTTTGCTCCGCCATCGAAGACGACACGGGCGTCGCGCAGACACTCGCGCATGAAGCGCAGCTCCCCGTTGGTGCGCATGTCGCCGTCGTTGTCGCCGTCGTGGAGGTTCACGATCTTCCGCGCGAGCCGGTAGAGGAGCTCACTGCGAATCGGCAGGAGTGCAACAAGCCGCCGGGCCAGCGCGCGCATCACGATCGCTCCGCAAAAAACCAGTTGTAGGTCGGAAGCGCGTTCCGCGACATCCACCCGAGGAGCTCCTCACGCGTGACGCGCGTGCGCTCGCGGTTCGCGGCGTGGCATTCGTAGCCTCTGCTCCAGAAAAAATCGAACGTGTCGAGGAACCGGTCGCGCGCGTGCGCGGTGTGCGTCGCCTCGACCATCCAGAACGGTTTCGGCGTGCGCATTGCGGTGTTCGTCGCGCCGGCCAGCACTTCGTTCTCGGCACCCTCCACGTCGATCTTCACGAGCAGTTGTTCTCCGGCGAAACGATCGCCGAGGAGCGTGTCGAGCGTCGTCACCGCCACGATCTGCCGGTGCCGCGCGGAGATGCCGTTCCACCCCTCCACCAGCGTCGCGCCGGTAGCCGCACCGTACAACGGCAACAGTTCCGGCTTCGCGGCGACGGCCATCGGCCAGATCTCGACGTCGGCCCACTCATTGAGCGCTAGGTTGTGCATCAGCAGGCGGCAGTTGGCCGGCGACGGCTCGATCGCAATCGCGCTCCTGCCCGCCGCGCGCGCGATGGCCGTGTAATAGCCGGCGTACGCGCCGACGTCGATCAGACGATCGGCGCGCTGCAACAGCTCGCAAACCAGCCGCGTCTCCTCAGGCTCGAACGTCCCCTCCTGCATCGAGCGATCGCCGGCGAAGAGAAACCCATGCTGCGTGCGCTGTGGCCGCAGTCGCGCCAGGTACAGTTCGTCGCGCAGGCTGCGCCAGGCGCGCGCCAGCGCGGGGGTGCGCTCCTCGACCACCGTGCGAAGGACGTCGCGCAACGTCATCAGATCCGTCCTCCACCGGCGAGATGGAACATCCACCGCGGCAGCGCTCGCGCTGTCTGCGCACGATCGTCTCGATACGCGCGCCAGAGCGCGCGCGCCGCGGCGATCCGATCGCGCCGCGCGAGATAGAGCGCGATCACGAGTAAGCTCGATGCGGTGATCGAGCGCATTTCTTCAGTGAGCTCCGCCTCGGCATGCGTGCGCCGGAAGGCTTCCCACAACCGCGCAACCAGCTCCAGCGCGCGACGAGGATCGGAGGGCGCGTTCGTGAGCCACGGCACGTTCATCGCCGTCCAGAGCTCCGGCCACTCCTCCGCCAGCTCGGGCGAACCGGTCTCGCGCAGCACATTCCGGTGCTGGATGCGCTGATTGCGCGCGACGTTTTCAATGCGCGATGCGAGCACCGCGGGATCGCGTCGCCCGGCGATCGACGCGCCATGTACGCGATGGTCGATCAGCACGTCGTCGATGTTCGCGAGAGGGTGGCGTTCCATCAGCCGCGACCAGAGCTCGAAGTCCTGATTGAACGGGTACGCCTCGTCGTAGCCGCCCGCTTCGAGGATCGCGTTCCGCCGAAAGATCACGGACGAATGCAGGAGCGGGTTGTGGAAGACGCTGCACCACGCGATGCCGATCGACGTGCGCGGTTTGCGGCTCATGCCGACCGCGCGGCCGCGCGCGTCGATGACGCGTGCCTGCGTCCCCGCAACCGTGACCTCCGGGTGCGCTGCCACGAACGCGAGCTGGCGCTGCAGCCGTTGCGGGTGAGAGCGGTCGTCAGCATCCTGCCGCGCGATCCACTCGCCTCGCGCCTCGCCCAACCCGCGATTCAGCGACGCGGTGAGGCCGACATTGCGCTCATTCGTCAACACGCGGATGCGCGCGTCGCGATAGCCGCGCAGGATCGACGGAGTGTCGTCGGTCGACCCGTCGTCCACGATCAGAAACTCGTAGTCCGCGAACGTCTGCGCGAGGATCGACTCGATCGCCTCGCGCAGGTAGACGCCGCCGTTGAACACCGACATCAGCACGGTCACGCGCGGCGTCATGACCGCATCCTTCGCGCGGCGCGCCGGAGGTGCCGCGCCACGAGGAGGCGTTGCAACAGACGCGAGCCGCGTGCGCCGGTCAGCGTCTGAAATGCGCTTCTCGCGTTCCGCCTCAGCATCGCCGCTACAGAACCGCGTGCGTGCTCCGCGGCACCGATGATGCCGCGTCCGCTCGTTTCAACGTCAATTCCGTTCTCGCGGCAGATGCGAATGCCCTCCGCTCGCCAGCGGCCTTTTTCGATGGCATGGTCGTACGCAACCGCGGGACGCACGGGACCGAGAAACAGGTCGTTCGAGAGATCGGCCAGTTGTGAGCCGATCAGCTCGAAGTCCCACGCGCTGAATCCGATTCGCAGATAGCGTTGCAGCGCGTCGACGCGCCACACGGCCGCTTGCGCCGACACGCGGTACGGCGTTCCCGCAGGCACGATGCGCAGCAAGTCCGGCATCCCGACGAACGGTGTTCCGCGGATCTCGCTCGGCGGCGGAAGCGGCGCCAGCCGAATCGACGCCACGTCAGGGCTGCGTTGTGCGATGTCGACGAGACTGCGCACCATCGCGTCGTCGACCTGACGCTCGAGAAAAAAATCCTCCAGCAACAGGATCACGTGCGTTGCGCTCAAGCGATCGAGCATCGCCGACACCCCCGCGGCCCACCCGCGATCCGTGCCGACACGAATGGTGCGCACGCGAGGGTCGTCGAACGTTTTCGCGTTGGTGCCGAGGTGAATCGGGTATGGGCAGTCGGGCCAGTGGCGGAAGAAGAGCGTGAAGAACGGCGACCACACATCGGCGTACGCGTCGCACGACGCGACGAGGATCGGAACGGTGGCGCTGCTCATTCTTTCGTCGCGGCGACGTGATAGCCCACGGTCGCGCAATTCTCCAGCGCCATCGAATCGAGCCACCTGCCGA
>DASVRB010000077.1:0-2071 GCA_036388835.1 Thermoanaerobaculia bacterium
ATGCCGAAGTCGGCGCCGCGATTGCGCAGGTGCTTGCCGCCGCGACCTATGCGCGCGATGGCTCGTTCGCGATCGCGAGCGTCTTGAACGAAGCGATCGCCGCTGGTGATTGGACCTTCTACATCACCGCCGAAGATCAGCTGAAGAAGGTCACCGCGGCCGATGTGCAGCGAGTCGCGAACGCCTATTTCGTCGAGGACAAGCGCACGACCGGCTGGTTCATCCCGTTGCCGCGGGAGGACAACAGCGCTGCGCCGGAAGACGAGGCCGCGCGCGAATGACCCTCTATCGACCTGCGCCACAAACCTGGAGTTGCGCGTGCCGCGGGTAGCTTTCCTACGACCTATGAAACGAATTCCGCTTGTCCTCGCGATCCTGCTCGTCCTTTGGGAAACCTTGCCCGCGCAGTCCACGATCACGTCGAAACTGGTGCGGGAGAAGATCGCCGGGATCGATCTCATCGCCTGCCGCACGGACGTGAAGGATGTGGTCACGTTTCGCGGCTCTCTGCCCGCCGGCGACACGTTTGCCCCGCGCGAAAACATGGCCGTGCCGACGCTCGTCGGCGGGATGCTCGATCAAGGCACCACCAAGCAGAACAAGTTCGAGATCGCGCAGAAGCTCGAGAGCATCGGCGCGAGCATTGCCTTCGAAGTGGAAGGCGTCATGACGCAGTTCCACGGCAAGTGCCTGCGTAAAGATCTGCCGCTCGTGATCTCGATTCTCGCCGAAGAACTGCGCGAGCCGGCGTTCGCCCCTGAAGAATTCGAGAAGCTCAAAAAGCAGATCACGGGGGACCTGCAGCGCGCCATGGAAAGCACGGATTTTCGCGCCGACCAGGCATTTTCAGAAACCGTCTTCCCGCCCGGCCATCCGAATCACACGCCGCCGGTGAAGGAGTTTCTCACTGCCGTGCAGACGGCAAAGCTGGAGGAGTTGAAGCAATTCCACCGCGAGTACTACGGCCCAGCGCAGGCAACGCTGGTCGCGGTCGGCGACATCGATGTCGAAGTTTTGAAGAGCGAAATCGCGCGCTCGTTCGACGGCTGGAGCGGCGGGAAGACGCTGCCCGATTTTCCAAAAACGGCCGCGCCTAACGAGCGAACGGAACAGACCATCCCGATGGCGGACAAGCCAAACGTCACCGTCCTGATCGGCCAGTCGAGCGGTCTGCGTTACCGCGACCCGGATGCGCTCGCGTTGCGCGTCGGCACCGCGGTCCTGGGCTCTGGGTTCACCGGCCGCCTGATGGGCACGGTGCGCGATAAGGAAGGGCTCACCTACGGCATCGGCGCCGGCATTTCCGGGATGAGCGATGCGTTCAGCGACGGCGAATGGCGCATCGCGGGCAACTTCGCGCCGCAACTGCTCGAGAAAGGAATGGCCTCTACGCGCCGCGAGTTGGACGCGTGGTATGCTCAAGGCATCACCGCGGCCGAGCTCGAGCGGATGAAGACGAATCTGGTGGGCACGTTCAAAGTCGGGCTCGCGACCACGGAAGGCCTGGCGAGTGCATTACTCAACGCGGTGCATCGCGGCTACGACGTGAACTGGCTCGACGAATATCCGAAACGCGTCGCGGCCTTGTCGCTGCCGGAGGTGAACGCCGCGATCAAAAAGTATCTCCGCCCGGACAAGATGACGGTGATCAAGGCGGGGAGCGTCCCGCCGCCGACGGACCGGCGTTGATGCGGCCGTCGGTGCGCTGAGCGGTGGCATCGGCGTTTGCACATTTCGCGGCGGGCGCGGCCTTGTGGCCGTTGTTCAGGACGGCGGCGGCGCGGCCGGCGACATGGGTGGTCGGAGCGACGCTCGCGGCCGCGCCTGATCTCGACGTGATCGGGTTCGGCTTCGGCGTCGCCTACGGAGACTTGCTCGGCCATCGGGGGCTGACGCACTCACTCTTTGTCGCCGCGATCGTTGGCGCCGCACTTAGCTTCGCTTTGCGGCGAGCTCGATCCACTGCTCGCGATCAGCTGCAAATCGCCGCTTACCTCTTCCTCGCGACCGCTTCGCATGGACTGCTTGATGCGATGACAACCGGCGGCCTCGGCGTTGCCTTGCTCGCGCC
>DASVRB010000078.1:0-3536 GCA_036388835.1 Thermoanaerobaculia bacterium
GTCCGGTTTCCAGAACGCGGTCGATCGAAAGTCGCTGCGCACCTGCACCTGAATCGCATTCGCGGCTGCATTTGCAGCGGCATCGGCACCGGCGCCAACCGGAGGAGGTGCAACAGGCGCCGGCGGCGGGGGCGGTGGCGCCATCGTCGGTGCAGAGGCGGTGACGGTAATCGCCTCCGCGACGGCAGACTGCACAGCGACGACACCTCTGTCCACGCCACCGGCGACGCGACCTACACCATGGCTATCGCCGCGCCCCTTCGTCATCAACTCGCGCTCGCGCTGCTCGATCTCTTCCTTCGTCTCCTCGCGCAATTTCGCGTAACGCTGCGCGTGCAGCGCTGCCGAAACCTGCAGCGGCTGCACGTACGTCTCGCCGAAGAAGAACTGGCGCGGATCGCCCGCCAGATCGGATTGAATCGCGGTCACCGCTTCATCCGATACCGCGACCGCAACTTCCGCCGGTACCGGCTTGCCGTCCGCATCGCGCGTGGTGATGGTCAACTTCCCCTGCTGCCGCGGCTCGTACTGCTCGCGATCCGCTTTCACGCCGACGGTCAGGAAATGCTCGACCGGCGGCACGACCACGCGTGCCGTATCCGTCGCGATCTGCAGATCGAACACGGACGACGCGGTGACGAAAAACGCCGGCACGTGCCGCTCGTCGATCTGGAACTGCACGAGCTGCACGGTGCCGTTCATCTTCACCACGCGCGTGTCGAGCAGCGTGTCGGCCGACGTAGAGAGCAGCACCCAGCGCCCGCTGGCCGGCACGACCACCATGACCGAGGCTGTTTCGCCGGCGCGCAATGTCTCCTTGTCGACGATCAGGTCGACACCGCCCGCGTGGTAGTAGCCGATGTCGGTCGTGTTGCGATCGGTGACCCAGATCGTCGTCTCGGTGACCACCCTGTCGCGCACGCGGTTCCCCTCGCCGTCGGGACTGGTCCAGCGCACGAGGTAGTAGCCGATCTCCTTCGGCGTGAACGTCAGCGTCGCCTCGCCCTGCGCGTCGGTATCGAGCTTCGTGGTCAGCACTTCATCATCGACGTACGCGCGCTCGCGCCAGCGGCGGCGCAGCACTTCGACGGTGCCGGTGGTCCGCACCGGACGCTCGTTCGCATCCATCGCCTTGAAGCGGATCGACACGCTCTGACCGGGTCGATGAATGAAGTGCTCCGGCTGCGCCATCACCGTGTAGCGCTGGCGCATCACGTTGACCGAGCCGGTGCCGCGCACTTCGCGCCGCGACGCGTCGACCACGCGCGCCTCGATGCGGTAACTGCTGTCGTGCGCATCACGTTGTGTATCGATGCGCAGAATCGCGCGGCCGTTCGCGTCGGTCACCAGCGTCTCGCGCGTGACCACCTGCTCCGGCGCATGCGGCGCGTGAATGTCGTGGTAGTACCAGGGGTACTCGCGCCACGGCCACCAGTAGCGGACCAGCGGCGTCTGATAGACCACCGCTTCCACCGTCGCACCGGCCACCGGTCCGCCAAAGTAGTAGCTCGCGTCGATCGTCGCCTCGATCGTTTCGCCGAGGCGGTACTGCTTCCCTTCCGGTGTCGCGACCGAGACCGTGAACTCCGGCAGCTTGTACTCCTCGAGCCGGAAGAGCTGCGCCTGTCCGCGGTGGCGCTGCCCGTTCATGAAGGTGATCGTGTATTCGCCGAGGGTCATCTCCGGCGTCAGGGCGAGCTCGCTCCAGAAACTGCCGTACGCGTTGAGCTTCGCGACGCCGCTCGCGACCTGCTCGCCGCGCGGATCCGTGATCGTGTACTCGAGCGACCCGCTCGGTGTGGTCCACCGATCGTCGTCGCGGGTCCGGGCGATCATCTTCCACTGCACTGTCTCGTTCGGACGGTAGGCGGGGCGATCGGTGAACGCGTAAATGCGCCACTGCTCTTCGCTGCCGCCGGCGTTGTACGAATGGACGTACGCCTGATGCCACGCCTGCCGCGCTGCACCGGCCGCCGCGGTGATGAAGGCGATGCCTTCGCTCGACACCGGCACGTCGGCGACGCCGTTCGCGTCGGTGGTGAACGTACGCGCGTCATCTTTCTCTTTGTGCGTCCAGACGCGGACGCGCGCGTTCGCGATCGGCTCGCCGGTCTCGACGTCGGAGACGAACACGCTCGCGCGGCTGCCCGCGCTGTGGACGAGGATGTGCGCATCGGTGACGAGGACCACTTCCTCCGCGACTTCCGTTCCGGTGCGTGCGGTGAGCATGTACGCGCCCGGTGCGAGGCGCGGGTTGAGCCGCAGCGTCTCCTGTCCCGGCTCGTACTCGGCGGTCTGCGTTTCGTGCGTCCAGCGGCGCACCACCGGCTTGTTCGCGTACGAGATCCACTCTTTCCAGTCGTGCTCGCGCGCGCTGCGCACGACGTCGGTGGTGAGGTCGATCGCGTAGAGCGTCAATTCGATTTTGGGCGCGTTGCGCCACGTCAGCGCGAGCTCCTGCTCCGAATCGGGAACGAAGGTCGCGGTGGCGGTGACGTCGACAGTGACCTCGGTGATCTGTTCGATCGCCGCCGCCGCATCATCGTGAAACTCGGAGGTCGTGTCGGTGAACTCGGCACGCAGACGGCGGAACATCGCGAGCGCTTTCGCGTAATCGGGAGCGGGAAGCGACTCGTCGTGATTGGCCTGCACGGCCATGTCGCTCCACTGCAGCAGCGCGCTTCCGTACGCGAACAGCGCGTGGTCGTAGTACTCGGTGCCGCGGCCGTCGCGAATGACTTCTTCGAACAGTTCGAACGCGCGCTCGGCGTTCGCACCGTTGCCTTCGGTGAGATATCGCTGCGCGAGGAAGTAGCGCGCACGCGCACGATCTTCTGCTGTGACGGCGATCTTGACGGCGTTCACCAGCACGTCGCGCGGCACGTTCCAGATGTTGTGGTACCCCTCGGCGCCGCCGGCCATCCGCCAGACGATCGCCAGATAGCGCCGGCGCGCGACGTCGATGTTCTCGGCACCGGCCCAGAAGTCGAGCGCACGTACGTAAAAACGCTGCGATTGCGAGGGATCGCGGTGCAGCGGATGAAATGCGTAAAAGTCGCCGAGCGCTTCATTCGCCTCGGCATTGATGAGCGCGAGCGTCGGAGCGTTCGCCAGCGCCTCGAGCACCGCACGCGCCGCATCGCGGTCGCGCGGATCGCGTGAAGGACTGGCGGCGTCGGCGCGCAGGGTCGTGTCGGCGATACGGAACTCGACCCACTGCCGCTGTTCCGGCGTCAGCTGCAGTTTCGCCGCGTCGGCGTACAGCTCACGCGCGCGGCTGAACGACTTCTCGCCGTAAGACTTCTCGGCCTCGGCGCGGATGGCGTCGTACGCACGCGCCCCCTGCTCCGGCGGCAGCGCAACCGCACCCGCGACCGCGAGCAGCAACAGACCGACGATGACAAACAGCGTGACTTTCGAGCTCAAACGTTCTCCTCCACGCCGCATTGGACGCGGCCGGTTGCTCAAAGATAACCGGACGGAGCCGTGCAGCACGGATGCCGTATTGGATCTCTAGTGGAGCGGCGGGCTTCAGC
>DASVRB010000079.1:0-1559 GCA_036388835.1 Thermoanaerobaculia bacterium
TCGCCGCTTTTCCTGCCGAAGCGAGTGAAAGCGGCGACTTGCGTCGCCGCACTCCAAATCATCCGCGCCCGACCCCGAGCGCGTCGGCGACACGGTTGATGTAGTTGAACCACGACGCAATCAACGTCACCTGCAGGATCCCTGTGTCATCGAAGCCCGCTTCGCGAAGGCGCTGGTGGTCGTCAGGGCCGATCTGCGTCGCGTCCTTCGTCAACTTGGCCACGTATTCGAGCATCGTCCGATCGCTCGCGGAGATCGGGGCGGTCTCGAAATCGTCGCGGATCGCATTCGCGAGCTCTTCATCCAGTGTGACCCGACGCAGAAACTCTGCGTGCGAGGTCAGTCAATAGTGACAGCGGTTGATCGACGACACCGTCGTCGCGATCATCTCGTGCTGTCGCCGTGACAGAGGCAGCGCCGTGTCCATCAGCGCGCCGAACGTCGCAAATGCATGGAACAGTGCGGCCGGAATCAGTGAATGCGATTCCACGATGCTGCCGCCCGGTGCCAGTCCGGGAAACGCCGGCGCCGCGTACTCCGACGGATAGAGCGCCCGCTGCCGCTCGAGAAATTCTCGCAACTCCCCTTCAGCCGCGTTGCTCGGGATGGTTCGAATCCAGGTCACAGTCCTTCCTCCTTGATCGAGCAAACATAACCCATCGTCGCGCCGGTCTTGCATCGCGCGGAGCACGTGGTGTAGTGTTGCGCACGTGTACAACACCGCCACAGGTGCACGATGCTGGTGAACCTCGATCCGAACGACGCGCGGCCGCTCTATCTCCAGATCATGGACGAAGTGCGGCGGGCCATCGTCATCGGCACGTTGAAGGCGGAGGATCCGCTCCCCTCCGTGCGTGAGCTCGCGGGCGAGCTGGTCGTCAATCCGCGCACCGTCTCCCAGGCCTACCAGGAGCTCGAGCGCGAAGGCGTCATCTACGTGCGCCGCGGCCAGGGGACCTTCGTTTCCCCCACCGTCAAGCGCAGCGCGGGAGAGCGGCGCTCGCTCGCGCTGGCCGTGGCGAAGCGCGCCCTGCTCGAGGCGCGGCGGAACGGCCTCAGTGCCGAGGAGCTGGTGATGTCGATTCGGAAACTGGCGGCGGAGGAGGACGAATGAGCGGCTTGCACGAAGCCTTCGCCGTGACTACGCATCAATTGTCGATGCGTTATCGCAAGCAGATCGCGCTCGACAATGTCGACCTGCGCGTTCCCGAGGGGGCGGTCTACGTTCTCGTCGGCGCAAACGGCGCCGGCAAAAGCAGCGCGATGAAGGTGCTGCTCACTCTCGAGCATGCCGACGCCGGAACCGCGGAGGTGTTCGGCCTCGACACCGTCACGCACGGCCCCATTGTGCGTGCGCAGATCGGCTACATCCCCGAGGCGCATGAACAGGCGTATTCGTGGCTCACGTGCGCGCGGCTCATTCGCCACGTCGCGGCGCATTACCCCGCCTGGGACCACGCGTACGCCGCAAAGCTCATCGACCTCCTCGGCGTGCCGATGGAGCGGAAGGTCGGCACGTTGTCCAAGGGCGAGAGCCGGCGGCTGCAGTTTGTCCTTGC
>DASVRB010000080.1:0-3092 GCA_036388835.1 Thermoanaerobaculia bacterium
AACGACGCTGCTGAAAATCGTGGCCGGACTCGTCGCACCGACCACCGGCCGCGTCACCTTCAGCGACAGCACGGACAAACTGCGCACCGGTCTCGTGTTTCAGGATCACGGTCTGCTCCCCTGGTACGACGTCCTCGAGAACGTCGCCCTCGGCCTCCGATTTCAACCGCGATTCGCGAATGCAGGACGCGCGATGGCGCTCGAGCGCGCACGCCATTTCATCGAGCACGTCGGCCTCGGGCGTTTCATGCACAGCCGGCCGCACGAGCTCTCCATCGGCATGCGCCAGCGCGTCGGCATCGCCCGCGCGTTCGTCGCCGATCCCGAGATCCTGCTGCTCGACGAGCCGTTCGGCGCGCTCGACGCGCAGACGCGCATGGTGCTGCAGCAGGAGCTGCTGCGCATCTGGCAGGAGCACCGTACGCTCGTCGTGCACGTGACGCACGACATCGACGAGGCGATCCTGCTCAGCGACCTCGTGATCGTGATGAGCGGCAGGCCGGCGCGCATTCGCGAAGAGCTCGCGGTGCCGTTTCCGCGGCCGCGCGATCGCGCGCTGCTCGAGTCGCCCGACGCGCGCGCGATCCATCACCGCATCTGGGACATCCTCGAAGAGGAAGTTCGCGAGGGGTTGTGCGTTCCGCGTTGATGAAGTGGAACTTCGCGACGGCGCGCGACCGCGCCATTGCCGCCGCCATCGCGGCGGTGCTGATCGCGTTGTGGGAGATCGCGGCTCGCGCGGGATCCATCGACACGCTCCTCTTCCCGCATCCGTCGCGCATCGCCGCGACGCTCTTCTCGCTGCGCGAACAGGGGCTGATCAACGACGTGCTGATCACGATCGGACGGCTGATGGCGGGACTCGCGCTCGGCGCGATTCCGGGTGTGATCGTCGGCCTCTGCGTCGGCGCCTCGCCGCGGCTGCACGGCATCATCGACCCGTTCATCGCGGCCATTCATCCGCTGCCGAAAATCGTGCTGTTCCCGCTGTTCATCGTCATCTTCGGCATCGGTGAATGGGCGAAAGTGAGCTCCATCGCGCTGACCGTTTTCTTCCCGACGATGATCAACTCCGCGGCCGGCGCGAGGCAGGTCTCGCCGCTGTATCACGAGGTCATCCGCAACTACGGCGGCGGCAGGGCGGCGCGCTTTCGCCACGTGATCATCCCGGGCAGTCTGCCGATGATCCTCAACGGCATCCGCGTGGCCGTGAACCTCGGATTACTCGTCACGGTGGCGATGGAATTCACGGTCGTCAGTCCCGGCATCGGCTCCATCATCTGGCTCGCGCTGCAGACCATGCGCATCGAGCAGTTGTACGCCGGCATCGTGATCATCTCGGTCATCGGCATTACGCTGAACGTTCCGATTCAGGTTCTGCTGCGGCGCACCGCGCAATGGCAATGAACGTCAACGCCGACACTTCGATCGCGGCGCGCTTTCGCGAAGTGGCCGCGTCGATGGCGGACGCACCGGCGCTGGTGTCGTCGCGCGGCCGCTACACGTATGCGGAGATCGATCGCTGGTCGGATGCAATCGCCGCCGATCTCATCGCGGCCGATGCGCCGCTCGATGCGCCGGTGGCCATCCTCACGCGCGATCCACTTGCACTCGTGCCAGCGGTCCTCGGCGCGGTGAAGGCGGGACATTTCTTCGTGGTGATCGATGCGTCGGATCCGGAGGAGCGGATCGAAGCGATCGTGCGCGCGGCCGGTGCGACGGTTTGTCTGATCGATGAGGTTACTTCCGCACGCGGCGGCGCGCGTGCGTTGCGGATTCGCGCGTTCGCGCCGAGCGCGAATGAGGAACGTCCACCAGATCGTGCCGCGAACGAGCTCGTGCAGCTCGTCTTCACCTCCGGCACGACCGGCACGCCGAAAGCGGTCGCGAACCGGCAGCGCGGTTTCGCGGAGCGCAGCGTGCGTGCGGGCGCGCGCACCGGCCGCGCGTCGGGCGAGCGCGTGAGCTACACCGCGCTGCCTGGATTCGCGCGTGCGACCGGCGAGATCTTCGGCTCGCTGCTGAACGGCGCGACATTGTGCGCGTTCGATGCGCGCAGCGAACGCCTCGAGTCACTCGCCGCGATGATCGAGCGCGAGCGCATCTCCATCCTCACCCTCACCCCGGCGCTCTTCCGCCGCTTCGTGCGGGCGCTTCCGGCCGGCATCGACCTTTCGAGCGTGAAGAAACTGCGCATCGGCGCGGACGTGATGACGGTCGCCGACGTCGACGCGTGGCGCGCACGCTTTCCGCGCACCACCACGCTCGAGCGCGCGTTCAATGCAACCGAGGCCGGGATGGTGCTGCACATCAGCATCGAGCACGACACACCGATTCCCGGACCGCTCGTGCCGATCGGACGGCCGCTGCCGAACGTCGAGGTGTGGCTCATCGACGAAGACGGAAACGTGGTGCCGGACGGCGAGATCGGCGAGCTGGTGGTGCGCAGCCCGAACGTCGTGCACGGCTACTGGAACGCGCCCGAACTGACCGCGGAGAAATTCACGTTCGATCCGGAGCGGCCCGACACGCCGACGTTCCGCACCGGCGATCTCGTGCGGCGCGACAGCGATGGTCTCTACTACTTCGTCGGCCGCCGCGATTCGCGTCTCAAAATTCACGGCCGGCGCATCGACCCGCTGGAAGTGGAGAGCGCGCTCTGCGCGCATCCATCCGTGCGCGAGGCGTGTGCGGTCGCGCAGGTCGCTGCTGACGGCGAAGCACGCCTCGTCGCATACGCCGTCACGTCGGCCACGCCGCGCGAGCTCCGCAAGGCATTGCGTGGCACCTTGCCGGCGTGGATGGTGCCGGCGCGCGTGTACGTCGTCGACGCGCTGCCGATGACCGCGTCCGGCAAAGTCGATCGTCACGCGCTCGCACAACGCGTCGAGCCGCTCGAGCAGATGGAGGGCAACGCAACGGAAGACCTCGAGCAGACGCTCCGCGCGATCTGGTCGCGCGTCCTCGGGATGTCCGTACGCGTCGACGACGATTTTTTCGACGACCTCGGCGGCGACTCGCTCAATGCCGCGGAGATCGTTTCGGAAGTGAGTCGTGTGACCGGCCGCTCCCTCCCGCTCTCGCTGCTGCTC
>DASVRB010000081.1:0-5043 GCA_036388835.1 Thermoanaerobaculia bacterium
GATCCCTCGCTCCGCTCGGGATAAAGTCACCCGCGCCCGGAACACAAGTTGAGGCAACACCCTTGCACAACCGCACCGAGTGCCACACACCACCATCGTCCTCTTTGGAGGCCCGTC
Organism: Thermoanaerobaculia bacterium; assembly: GCA_036388835.1. Lineage (GTDB taxonomy): Bacteria > Acidobacteriota > Thermoanaerobaculia > Gp7-AA8 > Gp7-AA8 > QHVT01. The sequence goes on from DASVRB010000081.1 coordinate 118, forward strand.
CGACGAACGGCATGTTTCGGTCGCTTCCGCGCAGAACATCGTTCGTACGTTAGGCTCGGCCGCGCTCGCTTGGTTCTGGGCTCCTGACGGCTCGGTTTACGACGTCAGCCCGAACGATCTTCTCGGGCATCAGCGGCCGTTCGAGCTCGATTTCCTGCCGACGCGTCCCGCGATTTTTCCGGACATGGAGCAGGCGCTCGACACGATGCCGGTCGACAATCCGGTCTTCCTCCTGGCGCTGCACGGCACGGGCGGCGAGGACGGCACGCTGCAGGAGATGCTGGAGCGGCGCGGCATTCCGTTCACCGGCTCCGGCGCCGCCGCCAGCGCGGCCGCGTTCGATAAAGAGCGGGCGAAAGAGATGGTGCGCGGCAGCGTGCGCGTGGCCGAATCGCGCGTCACACGCACGGCCTCGCAGGTGCGCGAGGTGATCGACGACATGTTCACGCGGCACGACAAGATCGTGCTGAAGCCGCTCGCAGGCGGCTCGAGCCGCGGTCTCTTTTTCCTCGATCGCGACGGCGACGTCGACGGCGTCGCGGAGAAGGTGATGGCGCGCGGGATTCCGTACATCATCGAGCAGTTCCTGCGCGGCCGCGAGCTCACCTGCGGCGTGCTCGATCAGGGCCAGGGGCCGTTCGCGCTGCCGGTGATCGAGATCGAAGTCGATCCGAATCGGGCCTTCGACTACGAGGGCAAATACCTCGGCAGCGGCACGCGTGAGATCTGCCCCGCGCGCATCCCCGAGGAGATGGCGCGCGACGCTCAGGAGACGGCGCTCAACGCCCACCTGGCCCTCGGCTGCGCCGGCTATTCGCGCACCGACCTCATGGCCACCGAGGAGGGGGTGTTCTTTCTCGAGACCAACACCCTCCCCGGCATGACCACCAGCTCGCTCGTCCCGCAGGAACTGCGCGTGGTGGGGATCGAGTTCCGGGACTTTTTGCAGGGGCAGTTGGAGCTGGCGGTGCAGTCGGCAGCCGCGACCGCGTAGTTCGCCGCGCTTCTCACTCTGTCATCCCGAGCGTAGTCGAGGGAACTGGGCGGGCGGGGCGCGATGTACGTGCCTTCCGCGACCCGGCCACCCAGTTCCCTCGCTACGCTCGGGATGACAAAGTGGCTGTGAGCCCGATCAGTACCGCTGCCCGCACTCCGGACAGAACTTCGGGCTTCCCTCGGCTTCATGTCCGCAGTCGTTGCAGGCGCGCTTGGGGTTGAGGGCGGCGCCGCAGTCGTGGCAGAACTTGCCGCCCTGCGTTTTCGCTCCGCATTCGCCGCAGACGGCGCCGCTGACTTTTTTCACGTCGCGCTGTTTGGTCCAGTCGACGGTGCGCGCTTTTTCATGAATCTGTTCGCGCGCGGCTTCGGCCTGCGCGGCGGCCATCTCTTCATCGAGGTCGGGCGCGCAGTTTTCGCACAGCCCCGCTTTGGCGTTCCAGCAGATCGGACCGCAGACCCAGTTGCCGCAGCGCGTGCACTGCTTGAAGGTGGGGGAGATTTCGGTGACCGCTTCCTTGAGCGCGGCGTCGTGCGCGGTGCCGCCCACGGCGCGCTGCACTTCGTATGCGCTGTCGGCGACGCGGCCGAAAACGCCGCCGAAAAGGCCGCCGGCCACGCGCGCCGCCGAGCCGAGCATCCCCATTTTCGAGGTCTGGAACGACGACATGTAGCCGTTGTGGCACTTCTCGCAATAGAACTTGAATTGATAGCCGCGATCGGTGGACAGATCTTCGTAATTACCGGTGAAGGGGATGGCAGGAGGCATGAGCGTTAGCTTAGCATCGCGCCCCTATGGGGAGGCAACACGCGGCGGCGGCGCTGCTCTTCGTTTTTCTCGCCGTCGCGATGACCTGGCCGCTGGCCCGGAACCTCGACCGCGCGGTCTCCGATCCGGGCGATCCGTACATCAACACCTGGATCCTCGACTGGGACTATTACGCGACGTTCCACAAGCCGCTGGCGCTGTTCCACGCGAACACGTTTCATCCCGCCAAATACGCGCTCGCCTATAGCGAAAACCTTTACGGAATCGCGATCCTGCTGTTCCCGCTGCGCGCGGCCGGCGTCGGCGCGCTGACGGCGTACAACATCGCCATGCTGGCGGGATTCGCGTTCTGCGGATTCGCCGCGTATCTGCTCGGCGTGCACCTGACCGGCTCGTGGGCCGCCGGCCTCGCGGCCGGCGTTTTCTACGCGTTCCTCCCGTTCCGTTTCGTCCATACCGCGCATCTGCAGCACGTGTGGGGCGGCTGGCTGCCGCTGCTGCTGCTTGCACTGCTGCGATATGCGCAACGTCCGACCCGCCGCCGCGCAATCGTCTTCGCGGCGGTGTTCGTGATGAATGGGCTGACGAACATTCATTACCTCCTGTTCGGAGCATTCGCCGCCGGCGTGACGGCCGCGCTGCTGTTGCCGCGCTCGAAATGGCGCGAGCTCGCGATGGCAATGTTCGGCGCGCTGCTGATCCTCGCGCCGTTTCTCTATCCGTACACGGTCGTGGCGAAGCTGTACGGGATGCAGCGCGGCTGGGAGGAGGTGTCCCGCTTTTCCGCCACGGCCACGGACTGGCTGCCGCGGCAGACGGACGCGGAACGAAAGCTCTATCCCGGCGCGCTCGCGTATGCGGCGTCACTACTGGCGCTGTTCTTCGCGCGCCGCCGCATGGCGGAAACGTCGCTCGCGTTGCTCTGGATCGCCATCGGCTTCCTCGGCTCGCTCGGTCTGAATTTCGTGCTGCACGCGTTTCTCTTCGGCGGGGTGCCGGGCTTCCGCGCGATCCGGGTGCCGGCGCGCTGGGCGGTGATTGCATACATCGGGATGTCGATCCTGATCGCGCTCCTGACGGCCGCGATTGCAAAGCGCAATCGCTGGCTCGCGCTGATCGTCCCAATCGCCTTGGCGCTCCATCTTTTCCCCGCCCCGATCCGCTGGTACCTCGGCGATCCACGCACGCCGGAGGTCTACACGTGGCTGCGCACGCAGGAGGTGCGCGGCGTGCTCTCGCTGCCGATGGATTTCTTCAGCAGTGATTACGAATACATGCTCCACGCGACCGAGCACCACAAGCCGATCGCGAACGGCGTTTCGGGATTCGCGCCGCCGATGCGCATCGACCTGTCGCGGCTCTCGAACGAGGAGCCGATCTCCGATGCGCTGATCGACAAGCTCCGCGAAGCGGAGATCGATCTGGTGATCGTGCATGGCGACAAGGTCGGCACGGGCGAGCGGATGCGCGCCTGGCTGCGACGCGAGCTGGAGCGCGGCCGTCTCGCGTTCGCGGGCAGTTTCCATTCGCTGGTCTACGGTGACTGGGTTTTCCGCGTCGCCCCACGAGATGCGGCCGCGCGACCGATGCCGCCAAAACTGCAGGCGTATCTGCGCGGCGAGCCGACCTGCAGCTCCGACGTGATGGGGCTGCTCGACACGTTCCCCGGCAGCGATCACTACACCGGCGACGCCTGGTTCTCCGGCTGGGTCGTCTCGCCCCACGGCATCAAAAGCGTCGACCTGGTCTTCGGCAATCGCACCTACCGCCATCCCGCCGCGCTGATCGCCGACCCCTCACTGAACACCCGCTGCGCCGGCCAACCCAACATCACCCGCGTCCGCCTCATCGGCCAGTTCGCGAAGCGCCCGAAAGAAATCCGCGTCGATACAGACGTGCACGTGGAGGTGACGGACGCACGCGGCCGCAAGACGGTGTTCGGGAATCGCTGGATTCGGTGGGAGTGAGGCGGTTCCTCGGAGGTCCTCGGGTTCCTCGGAGTTCCTCGGAGTTCCTCGGAGTTCCTCGGAGTTCCTCGGAGTTCCTCGGAGTTCCTCGGAGTTCCTCGGAGTGGATCGGTTCCTCAGTTCCTCGGTTCCTCGGTGCCTCGGTTCCTCGGGAGAAGCAAACGGACTCCTCCCTCCGAGGAACCGAGGAACCCGAGGAACCGAGGAACCGAGGAACCGCCCAACGAACGAATTCGCTATCATCCGCGCCGAAGCAAATCAGGGAGGAAAGAATGCGTAAGACTCTACTCACATTCATGGCGCTCGCGGTTGCGACGAGCGCTTTCGCACAGCAGCAGATGCGTACGCCGCGGCCGAGTCCGCAGTCGACGTTGACGCAGACGGTCGGTCTGACCGACGTCACCATCAAGTACAGCCGTCCGGGCGTGAAGGGCCGCGCGATCTGGGGCGGACTCGTGCCGTACGGCAAGGTCTGGCGCGCCGGCGCGAACGAGGCCACCACGATCGCGTTCAGCGACGACGTCTGGATCGGGGGGCAGAAGCTCGCCAAAGGCACCTACAGCTTCCACGCGACGCCGGGTCAGGACCAGTGGACGCTGCACTTCAACAGCGTGGCCGACCAGTGGGGCAGCTACAGCTACGATCCGGCCAAGGACGTCGCGACCGTGAAGTCGACGCCGCAGCGCGCCGAGTTCCGCGAGTGGCTGACCTTCGAGGTGCCGGAGATGACCACCGACACCGCCACCGTCGCGCTGCGCTGGGAGAACGTCGCCGTGCCGTTCACGATCGACACAAAGTCGACCGAGCGGACCATGGCCCAGTTCCGCAACGCCATGAATCCGGATTGGCGCACGCCGTACATGGCCGCGAATTTCGCGTTCGAGAACAAAGGCGCGGCGACCGACGCCGAGATGAATACGTGGATCGAGCAGTCGCTGAAGGCGAACCAGAACATCGCCAACCTCTACCTGCGCGCCCGCATCGCCGAGCGCGCCGGCAACAAAGCCGATGCAATCCGCTACGGCGAGATGGCCATCGCCGCCGCCACCCCGCAGCAGGGCGACTTCGCGACGGAAGTCCGCCGCAACGTCGATCTCTGGAAGAAATAGTGGAGCGGCGGCCGCTTCGGCCGCCGATTCAAGCGAAAAGGACAGGCGAGTTGCCTGTCCTTTTTTTCGCGTGTCATCCCGAGCG
>DASVRB010000082.1:0-12032 GCA_036388835.1 Thermoanaerobaculia bacterium
GGTCCCGAGCATTCGGGGCAGCGTTTCGTTTGGTCGAGCGGCATCAGACCTCCACGTCCGCGCGGTTGCCTTCTTCGGTCAGCCAGACTTTGCGGTCACCGGCGCGGTTCTTCGCCAGCAGCATGTCGATGTGCGCGACCGCGGCGTCGGGCTCGGCGAGCGTGAGCCGCACCAGGCGGCGCGTGTTCGGGTCCATCGTCGTTTCGCGGAGCTGCGGCGGATTCATTTCGCCGAGGCCTTTGAAGCGCTGGATGTTGACCTTTCCCTTCAGCCCTTCCGCCTCGATGCGCGCCAGGATGCCCTCGCGCTCCGCGTCATCGAGTGCGTAGAACACGTGCTTGCCGACGTCGATGCGATACAGCGGCGGCATCGCCACGTGCACGTGTCCCGCTTCGACCAGCTTCCGGAAATGGCGCACGAACAATGCGCAGAGCAGCGTCGCGATGTGCGCGCCGTCGGAGTCGGCGTCGGCGAGGATGCAGATCTTGCCGTAGCGCAGTCCGTCGAGCTTGTCGGTGCCGGGATCGACGCCGAGGGCCACCGCGATGTCGTGTACCTCCTGCGAGGAGAGCACCTCGTTCGAGTCCACTTCCCACGTGTTCAGGATCTTGCCGCGCAGCGGCATGATCGCCTGGAACTCGCGGTCGCGCGCCTGCTTGGCCGAGCCGCCGGCGGAGTCGCCTTCGACGAGGAAGAGCTCCGTACGGCTGAGATCCTGCGCCGTGCAATCGGCCAGTTTGCCGGGGAGCGCCGGACCCGACGTCAGCTTCTTCCGCTCGACCTTCTTCCCTTGCTTGAGGCGCACCAGCGCCTGATTGATCGCCACATTCGCGATCTTTTCAGCATCGGCCACGTGGTTGTTGAGCCAGATCGAGAACGCGTCCTGCGTGACACCTGACACGAACGCCGAGGCTTCGCGTGAGGAGAGCCGGTCCTTCGTCTGACCGGTGAATTGAGGATTCGTCATTCGCACCGACAGGATGTAGCTGCAACGCGCCCAGACGTCCTCGGGGGCGAGCTTCACATTTTTCGGCAGGAGATTGCGGAACTCGCAGAACTCGCGAATGGCCTCCGTGAGCCCGGTGCGGAAGCCGTTCACGTGCGTGCCGCCCTGCGCCGTCGGGATCAGGTTCACGTAACTCTCGCCGACGATCTCGCCGTCTTCCGGCAGCCAGACCACCGCCCAGTCCACCTCGTGATCGAGACCTTTGAAATGCCCCTTGTGCGGCGAGTCCGGCAGCATCGCCGTGCCGGCCAGCTCCGACAGCAGGTAATCCGTCAGGCCGTCTTCGAAGTACCACTCCTCGCTGTCGGCCGGATCCTGTTCGCTGATGAAGCGCATGCGCAGCTTCGGCGAGAGCACCGCCTTCGCGCGCATCACGTGCTTGAGCCGCGGCACGCTGAACTTCGGCGAGTCGAAGAACGACTCGTCGGGCCAGAAGCGGACCGTCGTGCCGGTGTTCCGCTTCCCGACATTGCCGACGATCTTCAGGTCCTGCTTCTTCTTCCCGTCCCCAAAGACCATCGTGTACTCGTTGCCATCCCTCCGCACCCACACCTGGAGTTTTTTCGAGAGGGCGTTCACGACCGAAACGCCGACGCCGTGCAGGCCGCCGGAGTAGCGGTAGCTCTTCTCCGAGAACTTCGCGCCGGCGTGCAGCCGCGTGAGGATGACCTCGACGCCGGAGACCCCTTCCTTCGCATGCTTGTCCACCGGCATGCCGCGGCCGTTGTCCTGCACCGAGATGGAGTTGTCGTCGTGCAGCGTGACGACGATCTCGTCCGCGTAACCGGCGATCGCCTCGTCGGCGGAGTTGTCGATGACCTCCTGCGCCAGGTGGTTCGGCCGCTCGGTGAGCGTGTACATGCCGGGCCGTTTGCGGACCGGCTCGAGGCCTGTGAGGACTTCAATTGCAGAGCTGTCGTATGTGGTCATGTCTGGGTTCAGAAGCGGGCGGATTCTAATGCCTCGCCGGGCGTGACGCATGGGTTTGTCGACTGGCCGCGATCCCGCATAGGTCGAAAATTATCTCTATGATCCGCCGCCTCGCCCTGACCCTCGCAATCCTCTACCCCACGCTCAGTTTTGCGGCCCTCACCGTCGGCCCGGAGCGCTCCGTCACCGCCCCCGGCCTCGGCCTCGCCTCGGGGTCGCAGCAGAACGCATCACTGGCCACGAGCGGCGAGGAAACGCTGGTTGCGTGGATCGATCTGACGCGCGGCCGCAGCGGCGCGTACGTCGCCGCGCTCTCGCCCGACGCCGAGCTCATCGAGGGATCGCAGCGCTGGCTCGCGCCCGGCGCAGTCGATGTGGCCATCTCCTGGACCGGCAGCGACTACCTCGTCCTCTGGACCACCTCGGCCGGCGTGTTCGCCTCGACCTTGAACCGCGATCGCGCCACGGTGGTCCAGCCGCGCCTCGTGCTGAGCGGAGTCTCGTCGGTCACGAACGTGGTCTGGGTCGGCAGCACGGCCATGATGATCTACACACGGGAGAGTCGCCTGCAGGCGGCGATCCTCGATCGGGAAGGAAATGTCACTCGTGGCGGCATCGCCGTCGAGAGCGACGGCGTGCGCGGAGCGTGGGCCGGCAGCGACGGCACGTCGTTCTTCATTTTCCGGCTGCACCAGGAAGTAAATCAGCAGGACGTCCGAAACTCGATCCTCGCCTCACGCTTCACCACCGACGGCACGCCGCGCGACGCGACGCCGATCGCGGTCTGGAGCGGCGGCCAGTTGCTCGAGCCGTGGGACGTCGCATTCGACGGGCAGCGCTTCGCGGTCGTGCTGTCGCAGAACAGCGGCGGGACAAATACCGCCATGCGCCGCATCCTTTTCGATGCGGAGACGCTGCAGTCGACCGCGCTCGCCCCGCTCGACCTCGGCGCGGCGACGCCGGCACGCGTGGAGTGGACCGGCACTCGGTTCATCGCCTACTGGACGCACTCCGTCGACGGAAAGCCGCGCGAGCTGCGCACGCTCTCGTTCTCCGCGGCCGGCGCCGATGGCGCGCCGGTGAGCGCCGGCGAACACGTCGGCGCGGCCTCGGGCGCCGACACCGTCTGGAACGGACGCGCGCTCGTCCTCACCTGGACCACGCAGGACCCCGAAACGTTCGAGACGGACGTCTGGGCCACCACCATTTCGGAAGGTGGTCATCGCAACCGCGTCATGGTCTCACTGTCGCACCGCTGGCAGGCCCTCACCGCCGTGGCGACGCACGGAAACGAATCGATGGTGGTGTGGATCGATGGCAGCGCCGGCCTCACCCAGCCGCGAAGACTCGTCAGCGCGCATGCGACCGACGGCGTCATCGATGGAGCGCCGCATTACTTTTCCGAAACGCCGTCCAGCGAGGAGCCGGTCGTGATCTACACCGGCACGATGTACCTGCTGGCGTTTCACGAGATCCTCGCCGACGGCAGCAGCCGCATCGCCGTGCGCCGCATCGATCGGCGCGGCATTCCGCTCGATCAGGGGGCGATCCACGTCGGCACCGGCCAGGAGCTCGCCGCCGCGTGGAACGGCACGCATCTTCTGGTGGCGTATCACTCCGGCCGCGACGTCGAGGCGGTGCGGATCGCGCACGACGGCACGATCGTCGATTCGACGCCGTCGAAGATCGCGGCCGGCACCGCGCCGCATGCACTGTCGCTCGCGTCCAACGGCACCGACTTTCTGCTGGCCTGGAACGAGGGCTCCGATCACTGGCAGTTCCCCACGCCCGGCATGATCGACGTGCGCGGCATCGTCATCAGCGCCGCCGGAAACGCGATCGGCGCAACGCTCGACATCGCCACCGGATCCAGCAATCAACGTCACCCCGCCGTCGCCTCGGATGGCCGCGATTACGTCGTCACGTACTTTCACGACGAGACACTCGCGGCGAAAAAAGTTTTGCGTGAAGGCGCTCTCGCCGGTACGACCGCGCAGGACCACGGCACCGTCATCACCCACATCCCCTCGCCGCTCATGCGTCCCGTCATCGCGGCCACGACGGGCGGCTATCTCGTTGCGTGGGAGACCAGCCCCGACAACGTGACGGGCGAGCTCTGGCTCGCCCGCCTCGATCGCAATCTCACCGTCACCGACTCGCCGCGCGTGGTCGTCCGCTCCGGCGCTCAATGGATGCTCCCGACGCTCAACGCCCTGCCCGATGGCGGCGTCGATCTCGCCTACGGCCGTCTCATCGACGACGCGTCGTACGGAGCGACCATGCGCGTTTTCATCCGCCGTGTCGAAGAAGGCCCGGGCAACGGCGGCGCACGCCGCAGCCGGTCAGTGCGGCATTAGCGCGTCACGGGCCCGGAACCGTGAACAACATCGTGTCGAGCTCGTTCGCCTCCGCGCCGGCCAGACCGTACACGCGGATGCGGTAGGTGCCGGGGCGCAGGAACTCGCGCGGCAGAAAGATCGACAAGGTCGCATCGGCGCCCGCGGCGCGGAGCGTGTCGCTCACCCAGAGACGCTTCTGCGTCGATCGATCGACGATCTCCAGACGGTAATCGACGATGTTCGCCGACGCGCCGCTCACCGGTACGACGAGCGTGTACGAGCTCGCGTCGGCCGAGAGCGTCGCGCCAATCGACTCCCCTGTGCCGCCACGCATCCGGTCGGACTGCAACAAGCGGATTTCGGACGCGGCGCGCGGCATCTGCAACGTGGTGGAGAGGCCGCGCGCTTTCGACGCTTCCTGTGCGTACAGGCCGGCGAACACGAGCGCGAGACCGGCCGCGATTCCCGCCGGCACATAGCGGAACAGCAGCACGCGTCCACTGTCGCGACGGGCCGGTTGCGGCGCCGGCCGCAGCCGCGACTGCACGGCCGCAAAACGCCGCAGCAGCTCAGCCTCCGACACATAGTCGTCATCTGACGGTGCGGCCTCATCGTCCGGTGCCGCGGCGAACATGACGCGGGCCAGCTCCGGATACGCCACCAGCAGTTCGCGAATTCGTTCTTCTTCTTCCGGCGCGAGCTCGCCGCGGCTGTAGGCTTCGAGCTCCTCTTCGGTGGGAGGATTGCCGAGTTTCCGGCGCGCCTCTTCCGTCAGCTCGCGATTCGTTGACGTCCAATCCGATTTGCTGATCATTCTTTTTCCTCCGGGAGCACGAGGCCGATCCGGCTCTGCAGTTCCCGTCTTGCGTCGCGCAGGCGCGACCGCACCGCGTCGAGCGTGATGCGGAGCGTGCGGGCGATTTCGTCGTACTTGAAGTCTTCCAGCCACAACTGCATGCACTGACGCTGCCCTGCCGGCAAAGAGGCGATCGCGTCGTGCAGCCGTTTGCGCTGGGAGGCCAGCTCCTCGCGTTCCGCGTAATCCGGCTCCGGTAATGCGGCCGGTTCGTCGAACGCTTTCGGGTCGTCGATATCGACTGTTTTCGCGTTTCGTTTGGCGGTGCCGAGCGCGCGGATCCGGTTCAATGCGACGTTCCGTCCGATCAACTCGAGAAGCGCCCACTCGGCGTCACCGCGATACTCGTCCATCGATTCGTAGAACCGCACGAACGTGTCCTGCACCAGGTCATGCGCATCCTCGGCCGGTAAACGGAAGCCGTGCATGAAAAACCGGAGCATGCGCCGGTAATACCTGGCATACAGCTCGGTGAACAGCTCGTGGTCGCGGCCGCGGCCGCCTTTCCGCATCATCATCGTCCGTTCTCGTTTCCGCGAACCGCGTATCTTAGGCAAAGCGTGAAAAACCTCTTGCTCATCGTCATGATCCTCTGCAGTGGTCTGACGTTCTGCTCCCGACCTACAGACAAGTTTCCACAAGAATCGTGGGGGCGGCGCACGGCGCTGCGCGCGATCGACGACACTCCATGGGCGCGCTGCGCACAGAAGCAGGAGGGAGCGGAAAGCATCATTCCCGATTTGCGCTGCGGGAATGTCGAAGCGCCGCCGCCGGCGCCGGAGAACTGCAATGTCGCCGACGTTTACGCGCTGCTCCAAATCGCCATCGATCACCCGCATTGTGCCGACCGGGCAATCTCCGCCTTGCAGGGATTTCCGGCTACGGACGCGCGAGCCCGGAATGCGCTCGCCGTGGCGTATTACGTGCGCGCGCATCGCGACCAGGCCGCGGACGATCTCCTGAACGCGCTCGCTGCCGCCGACGACGCGGTCGCCCCTACGCCGGTCATGCCGGCCGCGCTGTTCAACCGCGCGCTGCTACTCGAAGTGCTCGGCGTTCAAAGTGAAGCGATCAAGGCGTGGTCGGAATTTCTGAAGGTGGAACGTCCCGGCTGGTCGCGCGAGGCACGCGAACGGCGCGACCGTCTCACCAGTGTCCACAATGCCGACGCGCTATGGCAGCGCAGTCTGCCGCCACTGCGCGCCGCCTTGCGCACCAATGACGCCGCGACCGTTCTGAAGCTCATTGCAGAATCGCCCGCCGCCGCTCGGTCCTATTTCGAAGACGAGATCCTGTACTCGTACGCAATGACGCCCACGCCGCAACTCGCCGCCGAGGCACGGATGTTTGCGACCGCGCTCGCGTCAGTGGCGAACAACGATCGGTTTTGGCTCGACGCCGTCCAGGCCATTGAAAACGCTGCATTGACGCCAGCGGCACTGTCGGCCTTGCGTACGGGGCATCAGGAATTTCGCGCCGGACGGCAGCTAGGCGGCCCGGAAGCCGTCGCGACCTACGCTCGTGCTGCCGGCGCGTTCGCGGCCGGCAAAAGCCCGTTGAGCCTCATAGCGCGCGTCAATCTGGCCAACCAGCAGAACACGATCGCGGGCGAGCATATCGAGCGCGCGCTCGCCGACGTCGCCACTGTGGAGCGCGAGGCACGATCGCGCGGTTATCACCACCTCGTCGCCCTCGTGCAGGCCAGCCGCGGCTATCTGCAGTTCTTGCGAGATCCGCTGAAATCGCTCGACGCTTACGATGCCGCGGTCGCCTCCTACCGCGCGCTCGGCGACGCAGCGGGCCTGGCCGCCGCTCTCGCACGCCGCGGCGGCATATACGCCCTGCTTGGCAATCAGCAGTTGTCCTTACTGGACGTCGTGCAGAGCGGCCGCCGTGCTTCCTCTGTCGTGACGGCGCAAGGGCGCAACGCGGTGCTCACCGAGAATTCGCAATGCCTCACTCAGGCGGGACATTCGCGCGCTGCGCTGCTGTATGCAGAGCAGGCGCTCGAATGGGTCCAGATGGAGCTGAAGAGCACGCCGTGCGACAACGAAGCCCGAATTCAGCACCTGCGGAAGAACGTCGGTGTTGCGCTGCGGGCGCGCGCGATCGTCCGGCTCGGCCTCGACCAGGTCGATGAGGCGCGCAAGGATCTCGTCGAGGCAGCGACGTATAACGCCGATGCCGCGCTGAAGGCGGAAGGGCAGCAGGCACTCGCCGCGCGTCTGCAGGACGTGAACGGCCGCGTCAATCTGAAGCTGGGGCAGTACGAGGCCGCCATCGCCGCGTTCGACAGTGCGCTGCGCGGCACGCCTGAACACGACCTTCTTTCATTCCGCGCAAATGTGCTCGCACAACGCGCAATAGCGAAGCGGCGTGCCGGCCGCCGTCGCGACGAGGTCAACCGCGACCTCGAAGCTGCACTCGCGACGCTCCATCGCGAAGAGGAAACGGTCCTCGGCGGCCGCATCCGTGGTGAGGGTGAGAAGGTGCTGACCGGCTATTTTTCGCGCTTTGAAGACACCTATCAGCTGCTCATCCGGCAGTACGTCGAAGCGAACAACATCGAAACTGCCTTTGAAGTCGCCGAACAACGGCGCGCCGTCGAGTTGCTCGACCTGATCGCGTCACAATCGCCGGCGTCCGGCACGCTGCGGCCGTTACCTCGCGAGCGACGCCGCCTCGCGGAAATTCAGCGCGATCTGCCCGCCGGCACGATCCTCATCTCCTACTCCGTCCTCGATGACCAAACCTACTGCTGGCTGGTCACACGCGATGGTGTCGGCTTCGAGGTCCTGCGCATCGGCCGCGCTGACATCGCCGAGCGGGCGGAGCGGCTGGCAAGTGCAATCGGCGACCCGACGCTTTTCGAAGGCACACTGGCCGGCGCCTCGGCGCTGCTGCCTGCTGCCGCACATTTTCAGCGTCTGGCACCGGCAGGCGCCACGCCCTTACCGCGCATTGTGTTCATTCCGGACGGGCCAATGCACGGCATTCCACTCGGCGCCTTACGCCATCCGTTGACGAAAAGGCCACTGATCGAATCGGCCATACCGTCGTTTGCCGGAAGCGCAGCGCTTTACGTGCATTCGCTTGCACGCGACGCGGAACTGTCGTCCACCGCCGCGCCGAGCGCGCTGCTGGTCGGAAATCCATCGTTCGACCGGCGCCTCTCGCTCGCGCGCGATCTCGACGATCTCACCGCCGCTACCCAGGAAGTCCATGAAATTGCCCGCTATTACGCACCAAATGCCGAGACGCTCGTCGAACGGGAGGCGACGAGAGACCACTTCCTCGCCATGGCGCGTGCGAAAACAGTCGTGCATTTCGCGGGACACGCGCTCGTCAATCCCAAATTACCCTCCAATTCCCTCCTCCTCTTTGCACAATCGGGCGACGACTCAGGTGCCGTCGCCGCCCACGACCTGCTGAAACAACTCAGTCTCGACCAGACCAGGCTGGTGGTGCTTGCCGCATGCAGCAGCGCGGGAGGTCTGCCGGTCGGTCCGGAAGGGGTCGCGCCACTGGTTCGTCCGATCATCGCGGCACGCGTTCCGGCGGTGGTCGGCACGCTCTGGTCGGTACCCGACGACACAGCGAAGCAGTTCTTCGTGTCTTTCCACTGTCACTTCAAGAACGGTGACGACGCGGCGCTCGCGCTGCGAAACGCACAAATCGACGTTCTGAAGAAAAAGACGAGATCCGGCGAATCGCCGGTGCTCAGGTGGGCCCCGTATCAGGTGATCGGCCACGCCGCATCACCGTTCGGCTCACAAACAAATGACGGAGGAACACACCATGGACTTCATTCTGAGAATTCTCTTCAGCGGAATGATTGCGTTTGTGCCCAGCGAGGACGGTAAAGAGCTCACCGTCCTCCTGCTCAACGTCGATCACAACTATCACGTCTCCGACGGCAGCGCGCTGCCGCACCACAAACCGCTGCTGATCGCACGCGCCGGCAATTGCACCGGCGACTGCCCGAAGCGCGACACCGCAATTGCACAATTCATGTTCGCCGACAAGACGGCCGCTGTGGCGACAGACTCGCTCGAGGCTGCAGTCGCAGGCGGCGGCGCGTGGGCTCTCGCCGGCTCCGAACTGTCGATCGTCAAAGGCAGCACGAGCGACCCGGACCTTCCGGAGCTCGTATTGCGCAATGACGTGCGCGGTACGGTCAACGGCCAGCCGCGCATCATCCCGACGACGTCGCTCGAACGTGAGGACTTCAGTTGGGTGCCCAATCTCAAGCAGCTCTGCCCGGCTGGCGCGAACTGCTCGATGAACACGTCGATGTTCGCCGCGCAGCCGCCGGCGAATCTGGTCGCCGCCCGTCTGCGCCTCAAGAGTGGAAAGGTGTTCACCTATTCGCTCGGCCGTCTCGGCAACAACGTGACTCCTGTGCGCTTCGAGCGGCGTGACGGTCAGGGTGGTGCGTCTTCGTACACGCAGGCCGTCGCCTCGTGGGTCGCTGCGGACATCGCGGTGTCGGGGGACAGCATCGAGATCGTCGAAGCGAAGTTCGCAGGCGGCCCGGGACGCTCCATGAGCCTCGAGCCGGATGCGAACGGCAAAGTCGAGATCGCGCTGCTCAACCTGCCGCCCTTTGTACCGCCTGCGTCTCCGGTCAATGACGCGCCTGAAGTCGGTAAGCACTTCGAAGCCTTCTATGAGCTGACGCAGACCCCGCCCGCGCCCGAGGCGCGTTTCGTTCCGCGTGCGGGCGCGGCGGCCGGCGCGCAGACCTACCCGGCAGTCGACTGGCACCTCATTCACCCGCAGCAAGCCGTACAGTCGGACCTGTTGAACAGTCTCCGGCTCGATGTCGGCCGCACTGTGTTCGAGCGGACGATCTGCCCGCCGACACAGGATCCTCGCCCGTAACTCGTCACGCCGACGGCTCGCTATCCACGCGGTAGCGAGCCGTCCCTTTTTTCGATTCACAGAGCGAGAGAGGAAGCCATGGACCATACGCTCAGCAATGCACTGCTCTGCGCACTTTTACTGCTCGGCTGCGACTCGCGTACGCCCCTCAGACCACAGGTGCCCTCACGAGAGCGAGTGCGCATCGAAGCCGCCAACAATTTCACCGAGCGCTATTCAGGCCCGCGCATGCAAGCATGGAAAATCCGCGCGAACGCGGCCGGTCCCGATTGTGACTTCCTGCTCATCCGCGCCGGAATCATTCTCGATCCGTCGATGATCGACGCCGTGCATTTCGGCGTCGGCGCATACGACCTGCTCCCCGGCGGCGTCGACGAGTTTTACCGCGCGAATACATTCCGCGGCGTCATCTACTCCGACCCGACGCCACGTACCTGGACATACGGCAGCGTTCCGGAGCAGGACCATCGCTTATTCGAGGTATGCGCGTGATTTTCTCGAACCATCCTCGCGCATTGACCGTTCTACTGGCCGCGCTGACCTTGTGCGCGGCCTGCTCCTCAGATGCGGAGCAATCCCCCGGGAAACGCCGCGCCCTCCTGATCGGCATCGACGACTACACCGCCTCTCGCCTGCCGAAACTGCGGTCTCCAGTACCGGAGCGGGATTGGCCGAATCTCAAGGGTGGCGTCAATGACATTGCGGCGATGAAGGAGATGCTGGTTCTGCTGTATGGCTTCGACGCGCGCGACATCGTCACGCTGGCGGATCAGCATGCAACGCGCGCGGCGATTCTCGCGGCGGTCGAGCGGCATCTCGTCGCGCCGGCCGCGGCGGGCGATACGTTGCTGTTCTATTACGCCGGCCACGGCTCGCAGGTCGCTAATTCGAAATCCAATGAGCCGGACAAGCTCGATGAGTCGATCGTCCCGGCGGATTCACGTGCCGGCGCGGCGGATATTCGCGACAAGGAATTGCGAAGGATTTTCAATCGTATTCTCGATCGCGGTGCGCGACTAAGCGTGATTCTCGACGCGTGTCACAGTGGCTCCGGCGCGCGCGGCTTACCGACAGGCGCTCATCCTCGGGGGGTGAGTGTCGACCGGCGCGACGTCGCAGACGGCGCCGACGATGGTCCGGCACCTGAGGACCGCGGGGCGCTGGTCGTGTCGGCAACGCAGGATTTCGATCCCGCGTGGGAGGCCCGCGACGACCAGGGGCGATTTCACGGCGCATTTTCATGGGCATGGCTGCGTGCAATGCGCGATTCGACGCCGGGCGAATCGGCCGCCGAGACCTTTCTCCGCGCACACGCCCGTCTCCGTGCGGAACGCCCATACCAGGATCCGGTATTGGCCGGAAATGAGGCCGCTCGCCGCCGTCCGTTCCTCGGCGCGCGCAGCGATCGGCGCAGCGACCGCGCCGTTGTGGCAGTTCGCGCGGTTCGCAACGACGGCACGGTATTGCTGCAAGGCGGCTGGGCCAATGGACTGGCGGTCGGAAGCGAATTGCGTCCGCTAGGCTCGGCCGCCATTCGGCTGAAGATCACGGCCATGACCGGCCTCGGCGAGAGCGAAGCGCGCATCGTGACGCCGCAACGCGCGACGCCACAGTCGATCCGGTCCGGCGCGCTTTTGGAAGTGGTCGGCTGGGCCGCGCCGCCGGCACGGCCGCTGCGCGTCTGGATGCCGCGCCTGCCGAACAACGCACCACAAATCGCCGCAATCGGCCGCACGCTCTTCAATGCCGCGGTCGCGCGCGGAATTCGGTGGGTGCGCGATCCTCTCGACGTCACCCCTACTCACCTGCTGCGATACGGCGCCAGCGGCTGGGAGCTCCTGCGCGGCGGAACGGTCGTGCAGATCGGTAGCGACGCCACGGCGTTCATCAAGAAAATCCCGGCGGGCGCGTCATTGTTCGTGCAATTGCCGGCGCCGGCGTCATTCATCGGCACAATGAACGTCGGGCCGCGCAGCGATCATGAAGGCGTAGAGCCGGTCGCGCGCGCCGAAGAGGC
>DASVRB010000083.1:0-4225 GCA_036388835.1 Thermoanaerobaculia bacterium
ATTCATTGAGCGTCGGCGCGGGCACCGGTGCGGGCGCGGCCGCGACGACGAACGCACGCTCGGCCAACGGCGGTTCGCTGGACGGCGGATCGCCCGGCTCCACGCCGTGAACGACGCGCACGACATACGGCCCCGGCGCCAGCCGTCCGACGAAAAACGATTCCGTGATCGGAATCGGCGGGCCGGCGCAGAGCGGGCCGAACGTGATCTCGAAGACGTTGCCCTTCTGCACCGGCGGCCCGTAGCAGAAGCCGGTGACCGTGATCTGCACCACCTGCTGCGACGTCGGGTTTTCCGGCGTGATCTGGACGACGAACGGCACGTCCTGCGCCTCGGCTCCGAATGCGCAGACGACCAGCAGCACCAGCGCGAAAATCGTTTTCCTCATAGCTTCTTGTAGTCCGGACCGCCGCCACCCTCCGGTGGCACCCAGGTGATCACCTGATACGGATCCATGATGTCGCACGTCTTGCAGTGGAAGCAGTTCGTGAAATTGAGGAACGGCACCTTGCCGCGCCCGTCCGCCGTCTCTTTCGGCTCGTAAACCTGCGCGGGACAGAAGTGAAAGCACGGGTTTCCGAACTCCTCGGTGCAGCGCGTGACGCACACCTCGGTGTCGAGGATCAGCAGGTGCGCGGGCTGATTCTCTTCGTGGATCACGCCGCCGTTGTAGACGTTCGTCACTTTGTCGAACGTGTACTGATTGTCGTACTTCACCTTCGCCGGCGGATGCGGATCGTCGGAGCCGAAGTAGCGCTTGATGCGCTCCATCCGCGCCCAACCTTCATGACCTTCGAGCTTGTTCGCGACGCCGAATCCGCGTCCGCCTGTGACGATGCCGAGTCCCGCGTTCGCCATTCCGGCGAGCACGCCGTGGTTGAAGGCCTGATGGAAATTGCGCTGCTTCCACAACTCTTCCTTCGCCCACGAGGTTTCGAACGCGCTTTCGTAATTCGACAGTTGCTGCGACGAGTAGTCCTCGCCGAGGAGCGCCTGAAATGCAGTTTCGGCAGCGAGGATGCCGGACTTGATGGCGAGGTGGATTCCCTTGAGCCGCGCGCCGTTGAGGAAGCCGCCCGAATCGCCGAGGATCATGAAGCCTTCGCCGTACAGCTTCGGCATCGAGAAGTAGCCGCCCTCGGGGATCGCTTTCGCGCCGGCCGCGATCATCTTTCCGCCCCGCAGGATCTCCTGAATGGCGGGATGCAGTTTCAGCCGCTGTAATTCATTGTGCGGATCGAGCGTCGGGTTCTTGTAGTCGAGCCCTACCACCAGACCGATGTCGACGATGCGGTCCTTCATCCCGTAGATGAAGGCGCCGCCGAACGTATCCATGTCCAGCGGATGTCCGAGCGTGTGCACGACCGTGCCCAGCGGAAAGCGATCGTCGGGAAGCTGCCACAGCTCTTTGACGCCGACCGAGTAGACCTGAGGGTTCTTGCCGGCGTAGAGGTCGAAAAGGCCCGAAAGTTGTTTCGTGAGCGTGCCGCGCGGTCCCTCGGCGAGGATGGTCATCTTCGCGCGGATGTCGACGCCCGGCTCGTAGTTCGCTTTCGGCTGACCGTTGCGGTCGATGCCTTTATCGCCGGTGCGGACACCGACCACGCGTCCTTCCTCCACCAGCACGCGCGTCGCCGCGAACTCGGCGAAGAGATCGACTCCCATCTCACCGACGATCGGTCCGAGCCAGCGAACCACTTCGCCGAGCGACACCACGTAATTGCCGTGGTTGTTCATCGGCGGCGGCGTGAGCGGCGAAACGATTTTGCGGTTCTCGGTGAGATACCAGAACGCATCCGTGGTCACGGGCGACTCGACAGGGCAGCCGCGCTCGAGGAAGTCGGGCATCAGCTCCGCGATCGCGCGCGGATCCATCACCGCGCCGGAGATGCCGTGCGAGCCGATCTCCTTCCCCTTCTCGAGGACGGCGATGGAGATCCCCTCGAGCTTCTTTTCCGCGTCCGATTCGTTGTGAATGCGAATCAGCTCCGCGAGTTTGTACGCCGCCGCGAGACCCGCGGGACCGGCGCCGACGATCACTACGTCGACGTCGAGAGTCTCGCGCTCGATTCCGGGAAGTTCGGCCATGAAAGCGTTGCTCCTGCTGCGCGGTCTGCGCGCCGGGGCATTCTATGCAGTTCGGTCGGGGCGACCAACAACTCGTGCAGAGAGTCGTGTTCGTGGAGCGGCGGCCGCTTCGGCCGGCCGGACTCAGTTCCGAAGACCTCGGCGGCCGAAGCGGCCGCCGCTCCACAAGAACGAAGGTCTTGCTGACGATCCGGCGGGCTGAAGCCCGCCGTTCCACCAGAAACGAACCCTTTCGCCTGTTATCCTCCCGTTCGTCCGAATGGCCGAGCTCACAGCACCGCTCGTTCTCCTTTTTGTCTGCAGTGCGTTCACCTCCTACGTGGCGACAGCCATCGTTCGGCGGGGCGCGCAGCACATCGGCCTCGTCGACGTTCCGGGCGACCGGAAGATCCACACCACCGCCACGCCGCGCCTCGGCGGCATCGCCATCATCTTCGGCTTCGGTTTTCCGCTCCTGCTGCTCGCGGCCAACGAGCGCGCGGCCGACCTGGTGACGAAGAACCTCACCTATCTTTTCGCCGTGCTCGCCAGCGGCTCGCTCGTGATCGGCCTCGGCGTCTACGACGATCTGATCGGCACGAATGCGCCGCAGAAGTTCGCGGTGCAATTCGCGGCCGCGTTCATCCTCGTCGCGTTCGGCTTCCACTTCGATTTCATCACCGTCGCCGGACGCACATTCGATCTCGGCATCCTCGGCATCGTGGCGTCGATCATCTGGATCGTCGGTGTGATGAACGCGATGAACTTCATCGACGGGATGGATTCGCTCGCGACTGTCGTGGCACTGACGATCGGCGCCGCGTTCAGCGTCATCGCCGTGCTCCGCAACGACAGCTTCTCGCTCGTGACGATGATCGCGCTGACCGGCAGCCTGGTCGGCTTCTATCCGTGGAACAAGCCGCCGGCGAAGATCTTCATGGGCGACACCGGCGCACTCTTCATCGGGCTCCTCCTCGCCGCCGGGTCGATCGCGAGGCCCAGCAAGTCTCCGACCGCGCTCATCATCGGCGGTCCGATGCTCGCGCTCGCACTCCCGGTCATCGACACGCTGATCGTGATGAAGCAGCGCTTTGCCGGCAGAAACGCACCGATCGGCAATCGGGTGTCGCGCGTCTTCACCGCCGATCGCCGCCACATCCATCACATCCTCATCGCGCGTTACGGCAGCGCTCGACGCGCGATCTTCAGCATCTGGAGCGTGACGCTGCTGTTCGCCACCGCGGCCGTCATGACGGTCATGCAGCACACGAAACGGATCGGCTACACCGCCGGCGTGCTCGCGTTGATCGCGCTCTTCCTGCTGCGTTACCTGCCATCGCGCAAAGGCCGCGTCGCATGACCACGCGAGCCGCGCGCGAGTTCTACGACTCTGCCGATCCGGCGCGCTGGGGCCGCGATGAAATGCCGGAGCAGGAGCGGGTGACGCGCGAGTGGATCGCTCGCACGAATGCCGCGGGACCGAGCCTGGAGCTCGGCTGCGGCCGCGGCATTCTGGCCGGCATTGCACCGCGATACACCGGCATCGACCTCGGCTTTCTTCCGCTCGTGACGATGCGGACGCAGCGCGCGCAGGCAGACATGGAGCGGCTCCCCTTCCGCGACGCGTCGATCGGCTTCGCGTTCAGTTGGGCGGCCATCGAGCATGTCCCGCATCCCGAAGCCGTGCTCGCCGAAATCGAGCGGGTGCTCCGCCCCGGCGGCGTGGCGCTTCTCGCGCCGGCGTGGCACTGCCGGACGTGGGCCGCCGAGGGATTGGAGTTCCGTCCCTACCGCGAGCTGACCGTGTCGCAACGTGTGCGCAAGGCGCTGATCCCGCTGCGGAATGCAATCCTCTGGCGCTCGCTCTTCGAGTTCCCGCGCCGCGTTTCGCGCGAACTGCGGCGCACGCGCGAATTCGAATACGGACGCCTGCAGCCGAACCTCGACGAATACGTCGGCACCGACTGCGACGCCTTCACGAGCATGGATCCACACGCCGCCGCCCACTACTTTGCGGTGCGCGGGTGGGACGTCCTCAGTCATCCAACCCGCCGCGCAAGAATGCTGGCGAGACACGAGCCGGTCGTCGTGCGAAAACCGCAGTAGGCATATCTCTCGTCGTTCTGGTGGAGCGGCGGGCTTCAGCCCGCCGAGCTGT
>DASVRB010000084.1:0-3176 GCA_036388835.1 Thermoanaerobaculia bacterium
GCAGGTCGGCGAGCTCGTCGAACTTTGCGCGATCGCCTTCCCGCACGGTGAGCGCCTCGGTGAATTCGTAGTACGGGATGGTGGCCGCGAGCGCGGCGCGCCGGCCGGGCGTGTCTTCGACGCCGCTCATGCCGATGTCGAAATCGCCGCGCTGCACCGATTGGTCGATGGCCGCGAACGCGACCTGCACGAACTGCGGTTTGCGCCCGAGCGCTTTCGCGATCTCCTCGGCGACTTCGACGTCGAAGCCTTCGACGTTCTGCGGATCGTTCGGGTCGGCTTCGACGAACGGCGCTCCCCCCTCGGAATCGCCGCCCCAGCGCAGCACCGGCTGCGCCGACGCGCGAAACGCCGCGAGCAGGAGCAGGCAGAAGAGGAGCGCGGACGTGTGAGGGCGGGACGTTCTCACCGGGCCGCGTTCTCGTTCATCGCGCGTCGTTTGTCAACGTCTTGTCGCCGGCGCGCGGCGCATCCGCGAGGCGCCAACCGTCCGCCAGCGTGAGCTCATAGCCCTCGGCGTTCGCACTCACGATCAGCGTCTGGTAATCCGGCGACATCAGCGCGCCGCCGCCGGTGACGACGATCTTGCCCCATACGTCGCGCACTTCGAGCGTCGGATAGACGGTGCCGTGTCCTTCCAGCGGCTGGACGTTGTTCGGGTCGAATGTGAACTGCATCTTCTGCAGGGGGATGCGGAGCACCGGTCCGTCGACGAACCGCGCGCGCAGCTTTGCCGCGAGCTCTCGTTTCTTCGTCGCGCGCGCTTCTTCCTCCACGCGGATCGCCTCGCCGCCGTACTCACTGACGCGCAACTCCGTTCCACGGATGTTCCACGCGCGGCGCGCCAGAGCGCCGAGGTCGTCGGTCGGCTTCAGAGAGCGCGTCCAGCGGGGCTTCTTCATCTCCAGCAGCGTCCCCCACGCGGGACCGCTGGCGTAGGCGAACGCGCGCGAGTAGGTCTCGTTCTTCTCCGCGTTCGCGAGTTTGCGCACGAGGGACGGAATGCGCTCGCGGACGTTCGGGACAGCCATCGCCCAGCCGGTGTATTCCGCGAGTCCTTCGTTCATTTCGAGCTGCCGCTCTTCCTCGATGAAGCGTTTCGCGCGAAAGGCCAGCGCGTCCGCGACGGCACGCTCGTCGCCGGTGGCCAGTGCACGGGCGAGCGCACGCCACTCGAGCCGCATCCACGCACGTGCTTCGGCAGTCTCGAGATGAGCGTTGGCGGGGTTGTTCATCGGAAAGCCGAGCCCCGACTGGATGCGATGAAATGACTCGTGCGCGAGGAGGGCGCGGCGCGCGGGCACATTCTGCGTGAGAGGCCACATGAGCATCGTCCACTGCTCGCCATCCCATTCGACGCGCGTGTTCGCGATGCCGATCGAGTCCGGCACTTTCGTCGCGACGCCGTCGCTGCGAATCGCTTCCCGCGTACGCGCATCGGCGAACACGGTCGGACCGCACAACGAGCGGCCCCACAACCGGCCGCCGTCCGCCGCACACATGGCCTGCAGTTCCGCGAACCCGCGCTGCGCGGCGCCGACGTCGATCGACGCGAACAGAGTGATGAGCATCAGTGCATGCATGTCGCTTGTGACGCGGCGTGCGCCTGATGGTTCTGCGCTCATGCACGGACCGGGCTTCGCGAGCGGTTGCCTGCCGCGCCTGCGAAATGATCGCGTGATAGTTTTGCGCCCAATGAATCCCGACTTACAACTCGCGCTCGAGCTGGCTGATGCAGCCGACGCAATCACCATGAAGCACTTCCAGTCGTCGACGCTCGCGGTGCGGACGAAGCTCGACATGACGCCGGTCTCCGAGGCCGACGAAGCGGTGGAGAGGGTCATCCGCGAGCGCCTCGCTGCCGATCGTCCCGAGGACGGCATCCTCGGCGAAGAATTCGGCACCACCGGCAGCGGATTGCGGCGCTGGATCCTCGATCCGATCGACGGCACCAAGAACTACGTGCGCGGCATTCCGGTCTTCGCCACGCTGATCGGTCTCGAACAAAACAGCCGCATCGTCGCCGGCGTCGTCTCCGCACCGGCACTCGGGCGGAGATGGTGGGCGTCGGCCGGCGAAGGGGCGTTCTCCTCGGCCTGGAATCAGACGAAGCAGATTCGCGCGTCGTCGATCACCACGCTCGAAGAGTCGCACCTCACCTACGACAGCCTCACCGACTTTGATCAGCACGGCGGCACGGTGCGTTTCCTCTCGCTGCTGCGCCGCTGCACGCGCGCTCGCGGTTTCGGCGATTTCTGGGCGCACATGCTCGTCGCGGAAGGGGCGGTCGAGATCGCGATCGAGCCGGCGGTGGCGACGTGGGACATGGCCGCGGTGCAGATCATCGTGGAGGAAGCAGGCGGCCGTTTCACCGACATCCGCGGCAACGCGCGGTTCGACGGCGGCAGCGGCATCTCGACGAACGGACACGTGCACAACGCGGTGCTGGAGTTTTTCCGATGACCGAGCAGGTGATGGTGGTCGAGCGCGAGGCGCTCGCATCGTTTCTGGTCGAGCGCGGCCTGGTGACGAACGAAACCGATCAGATGCTCGACATCATCGTCGACCGCCATTTCTTTCTCGATCGCCCGACCGCGGAGATCTCGCCGCAGTACAAGCAGATCATCCCGTACGTGCTGATCCGCCATCAGCAGTCGTACTTTCTGCTGCAGCGGACGCAGAAGCAGACCGAGTCACGCCTGCATCACAAGCTCTCCCTCGGCATCGGCGGCCATATCAATCCCGACACGCCCGACCTTCTCGACGGCCTGCGCAAAGAGCTCGAAGAGGAAGTGAACGTGGCCGGCGACTACGACCTCTCCTTCGTCGGCATCCTCAACGACGACACCACCGACGTCGGCCGCGTCCACCTCGGCGCGGTGTACGTCCTCGACACCTTCGACTCTGATGTGACCGTGCGCGAAACGGAAAAGATGACCGGGCGGTGGGTTGTTCGCGAAGAGCTCGCGCAACATCGTGAAGCGATGGAGACGTGGTCGCAGATCGTGTTCGACGCGGTGATTGCGTAAGCCGCTGAAACACCCCCACTCGTCATCCTGAGCGTCAGCGAAGGACGCTCAAAATGCGACGGCCGTCGCCGCTGAGATCCTTCGCTAGCGCTCAGGATGACGGGGAGCGCCGTCGCCGCTGAGATCCTTCGCTAGCGCTCGGAATGA
>DASVRB010000085.1:0-3658 GCA_036388835.1 Thermoanaerobaculia bacterium
GCCGTCTCCGCGGCTCAGGATGACAGCCGGCGCTCCTCTGCTTCAGACTACGCCGCGCATGCTCGCCACCTTCTTCTTCGTGCTCGCCACCGCCCTCCCGGCCCAGCGGCTCGAAACGACGTTGAAACAAAAGATTGCAACCGAGCACCTGTTTCTCGAGCAGAAGCGGACGCGCAGAAAATGATGCCGCACTACCTGCTTTCGTGGAGCAATCCGTCGGATCGGCTGTTCGACGTCACGATCCGCTTCACCGCGCCTGCCGACACGCCGCGCCTCCTCCTGCCGGCGTGGCGTCCTGGTCGCTATCTGATCCAGAACTACGCCGCGAACGTGCGGGACTGGGCTGCCGGAGAGCCGCGCGTGTGGAAGGATGGTTTGCATGCGTGGCGGATCGACGCACGTGCGGGGGAAGAGGTCACGTTCCGCTACCGCTACTACGCCGGCGTGCTCGACGCCGGATCGAGCTTCCTCGATGAAGAGGAGGCGTACGTCAACGGCTCGAATCTCTTCATGCTGGTCGAAGGCGCGCGCACGGAAGCGCACCTGCTGACGATCGCCGTCCCCGCGGAGTGGAACATCGAGACGCAGTTGCCACGCAGCGGCGACGGCGCGAACACATTCATCGCCCGCGATTTCGATCACCTCATTGACTCCACCATCATCGCCGCCGGCGTGATGACGCGGCATTCGTTCATCGAGAGCGGCGCGCGCATTCATCTCGTCTTCCGAGGCGATGAAGGAATCGACACCGAGCAGTTCGTTGAGCCGGTGCGCGCCATCGCGCGCTACCAGGCGGAGCTCTTCGGCGGCCTGCCGTTTCGCGAGTACCGGTTCCTCTATCACGTGCGCGACCGCTGGCACGGTGTGGAGCACGAGGATTCCTCTTCGATCCTCCTGCGTCGCAACGCGCTCCTCGGCGTACGGCCGGGCGAC
This sequence comes from Thermoanaerobaculia bacterium, assembly GCA_036388835.1. Lineage (GTDB taxonomy): Bacteria > Acidobacteriota > Thermoanaerobaculia > Gp7-AA8 > Gp7-AA8 > QHVT01. The sequence goes on from DASVRB010000085.1 coordinate 934, forward strand.
GAGGGCTTCGACCACATGCTCTCCATCACCGCGCACGAGCTCTTTCACGCATGGAACGTGAAGCGGATCGTGCCGGCCGTCTTCACGCCGTACGACTACTGGAACGCCACACCGACGCGGCTGTTGTGGGTGATGGAAGGCGTCACGTCGTACTACGGCGAGCTGACGCTGGTGCGCTCGGGACTCTGGTCCGCGGCGCGCTACATCCGTCATCTCGAAAGCGAGATCCAGCTCCTCGAGTCGATGCCGGCGCGCAAACATCTCTCGCTCTCACAGGCGAGCTTCGACGGCTGGCTCGGCGATCCGGCGCAGATGCACGACCACCCGAACGCCTTCTTCTCCTTTTACAACAAAGGCGAAATTGTTGCGGCGCTGCTCGACCTGACGATCCGCCGCGCCACGAACGGCACTGCCAGTCTCGATGACGTGATGCGCTTTCTCTGGACCGAGTACGGCCACACTGGACGCGGATTGGAAGAAGACGCGATGGAGCGCGCGGTCGCGCGTGTGGCCGACGTCGGCGACTTTTTCGCGCGTTATGTCGATGGCACCGAGGAGCTGCCGTACGCGGAATTGTTCGCCACGGTCGGTGTTGCATTCGCGTCCACACCGGGCGAGCAGTTGATGCTCGGCGCGCGACTGTCATCGCAGAACGGCTCGCTCGTGGTCGAGAGCGTTGTACGCGGCGGCGCGGCGATGGAAGCGGGGCTCTTGCCGCACGACGAACTGCTCGCGCTCGGCGAGACGCGCGTCGCGAACGAGGCGGCACTGACCGCCGCTTTGCGCGCGCTCGAAAGCGGCGACACGACCGAGCTGTTGATTGCGAGAGCGGGCGTGTTGCGGCGGCTGACGTTCGCGGCGCGCCCCGATGCGCGGCCGAGGATCTCGCTCACGATTGCGGAGGCGAGCGAGGCGCGGCGCGCGTGGCTCAGGAGAGAGGAATGACGACCGAGACCAGCAACGTCGAATTCACCGAAGACCGGGTGCCGTTCGACGGAATCGAACAAGCCATCGAAGACCTCGTCGAGTTGTACGGCGGCGCCGTCACCGCGACGCGCGACCGCGCGCGCGAGTTCACCCTTCCGCTGCGCCGCGGCTCGGCCGGGGCGGGGGCGGTGGAGTGCACACTGTCATGGGCACCCGACGACGAGCGCGACGCGACGGTGACGATGACGTGCGACCGCGACGTCGATGCGCCGCGCGGCCAGCGGGTGCTGCTGCTGCTCGCGGGTGTGGCCGGCGCGCTGATGTTCATGCTCTGGCCGTTTTTCCCCGGCGAGAAAGCATTCGGAACGCTCGCCTGGCTCGGCGGCGTCATCGCCATCGCCGTCTACATCATGACCCTCCGCAAAACGAGCGGCGGCATAGCGTACGACTTTTTGCGCAGACTGGCCGCGCATCAGCGCGACGAAGAAGTGGCGCCCGCGGCCGCGGAGTAGCTCCCGCCCGCTGCCGCAGCGCGCGCAACGCGATCCGCGAGCCACCACGCCCGCGGACCCGGCGACCAGTGATACAGGCCGAGGCCGTTCGAGACGGCGACGTTCTGCACGCGCTTGTTCACGGCCCATTTCTCCGCGACCTGCACGGTCCAGAGATACGGTTGATCGCGGGCCAGCACTTCATGAAGCTGGTGATGGAGATCGGTGCGTCGTGCGGGATCGAGCTCGCCGCGTGCTTCTTCGATGAGCTGGTCGGCTTCCTCGCTTTTGTACGACACGACGTTCATTCCGCCTTCGATCTGGCTCGAATGAAAGAGGCCGTACGGATCGGGATCGGGCTCGTTGATCCAGGCGAGATACGCCGCCTGAAAGTTGCGGGCGAGGACGAGCTCGTAGAACGCGGCCTCCTCGGAGAGCCGCAGCTCGAGCTGCACGCCGATGCGGCGCAGCGCGTCCTGAAGCACCTGCGCCTGCTCGCGCGAGGCGTCGTTGCCGGTGAGGACGAGGATCGTCAGCTCGAACTTTTTCCCCTCGCGATCGCGAATGCCGTCGCCGTCCGAGTCGTTCCAGCCTGCCGACGAAAGGAGCGCCGCCGCTGCCGTCGGATTGAATTCGATGGCCTGCACCTCGGGATTGTTCGCGCTCTGATCGGGCGTGAACGGTCCCGTCACCGCGCGCGCCTGGCCGTGGTACAGCTTGTCGATCACCGTCTGCCGGTCGAACGACATCGCCAGCGCGCGGCGCACGCGCACGTCCGAGAGAATCGGATCGGTGAGATTCCAGACGATGCAGTTGTAGCCGAGGCGGAACACATTGTGGAACGCGAGCCGGCTCGTGATCGCCGCGTCGTCTTTCACACGCGCCCACACATCGTTGTCTACGCGCGAGACGTCGACGTCGCCGCGCTGCAGCGCCTTCCACGCAACCGCGTTGTTCGCCATCGGCCGGAACAGCACCGACGCGATGCGCGGCTTCTCGCGCCAGTAATCGTCGCGCCGCTCGAGCACGATGCGTTCGCTCGTGCGTTGCTTCAGCACGTACGGACCGTTGCCGATCGCCGCTTTGTTCTTCTTGAAATCGCCCTTGCCGTACACATGCTCCGGCAGCACGCCGATGTTGAACGCCAGCAACTGCGCGGCGCGGCGCTCCTTGAACGCGACGCGCACCGTCCGCTCGTTGATCGCCTTCGTCTGCTCGCGATCGAGGAGCTCGAACCAAGAGCCGAACTGCATCGACTCTTCGTCGAGGATCTTGTGCAGCGTAAAGACGACGTCGCTCGCGCGCAC
>DASVRB010000086.1:0-3354 GCA_036388835.1 Thermoanaerobaculia bacterium
TTCATGGTCGAGACGAATGACGGCAACTTCTATTATTCCGGCGACACCGCGCTCACCATGGACATGCAGTTGATCCGCAACACGACGAACCTCCAGTTCGCGGTTTTTCCCATCGGCGACTTCTTCACTATGGGCGTCGACGACGCGTGCCGCGCGGCCGACCTCGTGGGGGTGAAGCGCTTCGTCGGCGTGCACTACGACACGTTTCCTCCCATCCAGCTCGATCGTGACGCAGCGTTGCGGACCGCGACGAGCGCCGGCAAGGAGCTGCTGCTGCCGAAGATCGGCGAAACAATCGAGCTGTAGCCGTCGCCCTATGTGCGACGCGGGCGCTCGGCAGACGCGAGCGGCAGCGGCTAAAGATGGCGAAAAATATCAAACCCGGCGCCGGCGATTCCCATAGCCTCTCGTCGTGATGAAGAATAAACCAAGCACGAAGGGCATCGGGTCGGTTGAAGCGAACGTCGAGGTCACGATGCATGCGCCGCAGCAGCGCGTGTGGGAAGCCCTGGTCAACGAGACGACGCAGTGGTGGCCCAAGTCGTTCCTGACCAGCGAACGCACGAAACGATTCGTGATCGAGCCGCGCCTCGGCGGCCGCGTTTTCGAGGACTATGGCGGTGGAGAAGGCGCAACCTGGTACACGGTCGCGGGAGTCGACAGTCCGAACTTGCTCATGCTCGTCGGCCACATGGGACCGCCGTTCGGTGGTCCGCTCGCGACGCTGCTCCGACTCGCCCTGACCGCAGTCGGGCCTAACGAGACTAAGCTCGAGATCACGGACGCAGCGTTCGGCCAGGTCGCCGAGTGCGATACGGAAAGCGGCTGGCGCGAAGTCTTCGACGACAACTTCCGCCCGTACGTCGAGTCGGCTAAGAAGAGGAAGAAGTGAGCACGGACGTGATGCGCCGATCCACGTTGGACGCGCACCGCGCCCGCATGACTCGCGTCCTCGAATACCTCGCCGAACACCTTGATGAAGCTGTCGCTCCGGTTGCGCTGGCACGGATCGCGGGACTCTCCGCCCGCCAGACCGAGCGCGTGTTCGCGCGAACGATGGGCGAAACACCGCGCGCCTGTGTGAGGCGCTTGCGGCTTGAGCGCGCTGCCATGCGCCTGCGCAAATCGCGCGTGAGCATTCTCGCGGTGGCGGTCGACGCCGGGTTCCAATCACACGAGGCGTTCACGCGCGCCTTTCGTCAGCGCTTCGGGCGCTCGCCGGTGGATTACCGACGCCTGCGAGCGGCGAACGCACAGCCGCGAGCGCGCATGAAGCTGTGGGAAGGCATCGCCGCTACCGCGCTGCGGCCGTACGTCGAAAGCAACGCCGCCGCCTCCGCAGTACCCAGCACTCGCAAAAGCCTGTCATCCTGAGGCGGCGAAGCGCGCCGAAGGATCTCACGCCCTCGCTGCGGATGATGCGTGTCACAGCGCAAGGCCTACTCGCCCGCGAGAGATCCTTCGGCCGTCTGCGCGGCCTCAGGATGACACGCCTGCTGGGCGATGCGCGCGAGGAGCGGCAATCAGCTCTTCTTCGCCGGATTGCGATCCGGATACGGCGGGATCGGCGGGATATCGTAGCGCTTCGTCTTCAGGTCTTCGAGGATCTCCCGGATCCCGCGATCGAGCTGCTCGTCTTCGCCCCGGAATTCCTTCGCCGGGTCGTTGTCGACCACGATGTCGGGATCGACACCGCGGCCTTCGATCACCCAATCCTTGCCGTCTTTCGAGTAAGGCGCGAACTCCGGCCGGTTCAGGACGCCGCCGTCTGTTTGCGGGAGAGCGTTGCGAATTCCCACCACGCCGCCCCACGTGCGTTTGCCGATCAACTTGCCGAGCCCCATCGCCTTGAAGCGAAATGGGAAGATGTCGCCATCCGAGGCCGAGAACTCATTGCAGAGCGCGACCATGGGCCCGAGGAACGTCTGCGACGGATCCGGTTGCGGCGTGCCGTTGCGGGCCATGTCGATCATGACGAGCGCACGGCGCAGACGCTCGATCACGAGCGGCGAAACGAACCCGCCGCCATTCCCGCGCACATCGACGATGAGCGCCTTCTTTTTGATCTGCGGGAAGTATTGCTTCGTGAACTGATTCAACCCGCCCTGCCCCATGTCGGGAATGTGGATGTAACCAACTTCGCCGTTCGTTTGCTTCGCGACGTAGTCCACGTTCTTTCGCACCCACGCGTTGTAATAGAGCGGCGACTCATCCGCGATCGGCACCACCGTCACATCGCGCGCCCCATCGTCAGTCGGGCGCGAGTTCACGCGCAGGATGACCTGCTTGTCCGCCTTGTTGATGAGCGCCTCGTTCATGTTGGCTAACGAGGAGAGCGGCGTCCCGTCGATCGCGAGGATGTAATCGCCGGGCTTCACGTTCACGCCGATCGCGGTGAGCGGCGAACGCGTTTCCTTGTCCCAATTCTCGCCGGGCAGGATGCGATCGATGCGGTACGCCTTGCTCGCCGGATCGCGCGAAAACTCCGCGCCTAACAAGCCGAGCTTCACCCGCGGCGTCTCCGGCCGCTCGCCGCCGCCGACGTATGCGTGGCCGACATTCAGCTCACCGATTAGCTCGCCGAGCATGAAGGTGAGGTCGTTGCGGTGATTCACGAACGGCACGAGCGCGCGATACTTGTCGCCCTGCGCCTTCCAATCGACGCCGTGCATGTTCGGCGCGTAGAAGAAGTCGCGCATCTGTCGCCACGACTCGTTAAAGATCTGCGCCCACTCCGCATGCCGGTCGAGCAGCATGTCGAGCGAGCCGCTTTTGATGACCTTGTCCTTGGTGTCGATCTTGTCCTTTGGCAGATCGATGAGGGCGTAATCCTTGTCGATCTTCACCAGCATCTTCTTGCCGTCGTGCGTGATCTCGTAGCTGTTCACGTCGCCGAGGACCGTCTCTTTGCGCTCCTCCACGTTGTAGACGCAGAGGTGCGACTTCTGGCCCCGGGCGGCGCGTCGTCGGGATCAGTGAGCTCATCGCCAGCGGTTCTGCGCATGTAGAAGATTTTGCCTTCGACCACGCGTATCGCGGTGTATTCGCCGGGCGTGATCTCAAGGCCGACGATGCGGTCGCGCAGTCCATCAACATCAACACGCGTGGCCGCCGCAGGCTTCGGCGAAGGCGAAGCCGCCGCTGTAGCCGGGGTCGCTGACCCCGGCCGCGCACGACTAGGCGAAGCACTCGGGCCAGGCGCCTTCTTCTCCTCCTCTTTCTTCTCAGACTCCTTTTTCTTGCCGACCTCATCGCTGCGCGGCCCGAGCGGGTTCTCGGTGTCCTTGGCGAGCGCCACGAGATAGATGCGCTCCATGTTGCGATAGATGTTCGAAAACTCGGGCGCGCCGAAGG
>DASVRB010000087.1:0-4265 GCA_036388835.1 Thermoanaerobaculia bacterium
GCCGTCTATGAAAGCGGTGACTGGCGTCACCGCACTCCAAACTACTGCGCCGACCACGTCGGAATCCGCCCCGGCGTCCAAGGCGCACCGGCGGCGTTCAGTTCGCGTTCAATTGCGGCGAGGTCGACTTCCACGGCCTGCCGCAACCGGGCGAGCAGCGGGACGAACTGCTGTTCCGCGAGCTGCAGCGACTGGCGATGCGTCTGGGTCGGAGCCTGCGTCGTGGTGAGGCCGTTGATCGCGACGGTGATGCGATCGAAGAGCGTAGGCGGCTGCGCCTCGACGCGGGCGCGGAAGGTGACGTCGCCGTTCAGCGCTTCGTCGATGTCGCGGAGGGTGCGGTCGACCGCATTGAGCCGATTGATCAGACTCGCGTCGACGTTCTCGGTTTCGTCGAGCGCGCGGCGGATGTGCTGCACGCGCACGAGCGCATCCTGATTCGCGCGCGCGGTGCCCATGATCGCTTTCTGCAGGCGCGAAGCGCGTCGCTGGAATTCGAGCGTGGCGTTGCGATCGGCTTCGCTCATCGACGAGAGGTACAGCGGCACGACGGTGAAGGTCTGCGTCTCACCGAGCGGGGTCTCGATACCGTCGATCCGTTTCGCCAGACGCACTTTGTAGGTGCCGGGCGTGGCCAGCGGTCCCTGGTCGGGCGTCTCGAAGAGGTCGGCCTCGCCGGGATCGAGCTCGACAGGCGTCGGCGTCGGATAACGGAGGTCCCACGCCACGCGATGGAACCCGGCGGTGACCGGTCCGGTGACGCGCCGAATGACGTTGTTCTCATCATCCATAACGGTCAGCACGATGGCCGGCTCGAGCTCGCGCGCCTCGGCGCGAAGTTGTTCGTCATTCGGATACTGCACCTGCCGCGAAGGCTCGTTGCCGCCATCTTTTTCGAGCTGCGATTCCGCGGCCCAGCGCTGCTTGCGCCGGCTCTTCAGTTCGTCCTTGAGGTAATACGTGAAGACCGCGCCGAACGGCGGATTGGCGGCGGTGTAAAACGTCTCCCCCTGAAAGCCCTTGCCCGGCAATCCGAGCTGCGCGCGCTCGACATAAAGCTCGGCGGTGCGCGGCGCAAAGAGCGTGGCGTCTTTTTCAGCGACGGCGGCAGTCATTGTGCGCAGGGGGCGATAGTCGTCGAGGATGTAAATTCCGCGGCCGAACGTGCCGACCACCAGATCGTCTTTGCGTTTCTGAATCCAGAGATCGCGCACTGCAATGGTCGGCATCCCGCCTTCGAGCTCGATCCAGCTTCCGCCGCCGTTCTGTGAAAAGAAGAGACCGAATTCAGTACCGGCGAAGAGGAGATTCCGGTCGACGTGATCTTCGACGATGGCGTAGGTGGTGTGATTGGACGGCAGATTCGCGGAAATCGATTTCCAGGTGCGGCCGCGATCGTTACTGACCAGCAGATACGGCTTGAAATCGCCGGTCTTGTGATTGTCGAACGCGACGTAGACGGTATTGGCGTCGTGAGCCGAGGCTTCGAGGCGCGAGACATAGCTCATGTCGGGCACGCCGGGGAACTTCTCGATGCGGCGCCAGTTCTTGCCGCCATCTTCACTGACCTGCACGAGACCGTCGTCGGTTCCGACATAGAGCAGACCGGCCACCAGCGGCGATTCGGAAAGCGAAACGATGTTGCCGTAGAACGACGTCGACGTATTTTTTGCAACCGCTTCAATCGGCCAGACGCGGCCCATGACCGGCAGGGTATTGCGATTGAGATGGCGCGTGAGATCGCCACTGACCGGCGTCCAGGAATCGCCGCGATTGTCACTGCGGAACAAATACTGTGCGGCGAAATACAGACGGTTGCTGTCGTGCGGGCTCACAATGAGCGGCGAGTCCCAGTTCAGGCGCAGCGGGTCCATGTCGCCGGTCGCCTGCGGCTGAATGTCGAGCGCTTCGCCGGTCCGTTTGTCGAAGCGGTTCAGCACGCCGTGCTGCGCTTCCGCATAGACAATGTTCGGGTCTTTCGGATCGGGGATGGAGCGGAAGCCGTCGCCGCCGAGCGTCACATACCAGTCCGCATTGGTAATGCCTTGTGCACTGGCCGTACGTGAGGGACCGCCGAGGGAGAAGTTGTCCTGCGTGCCGCCATAGACGTGGTAGAACGGGAGCGCGTCGTCCGCACTGATCCGGTAAAACTGCGTCACCGGCAGGTTTTCCTTGAAATCCCACGTTTTCGCCAGATCCCACGACTCGTACAGACCGCCGTCGCAGCCGACCAGCAGGTGATCGGTATTTTCCGGATCGATCCAGATGGCGTGATTGTCGACGTGCTTCCACTTCTCGCCGGCGCGGGTGAACGTCTTCCCGCCGTCATTCGTCACGTTGACGTAGACGTCCATTGAGTAAACGCGGTCGACGTCTTTCGGATCGGCGAAGATTTCCTGGTAATACTGCGGCGAGCCCGAGACATAAGAGCTCATCTTCGTCCAGTTCGCGCCGCCGTCTTTGGAGCGGAAAAATCCGCCTGTTTTCCGTGCCGCTTCGACGATGGCGTAGACGGTTTTCGGATCGGCCGGCGAAATCGCCAGTCCAATGCGGCCGAGCTGCTCTTTGGGCAGGCCGGACGTGAGTTTCGTCCAGGTCGCGCCGGCGTCCATCGATTTGTAGATCGCCGATTCCGGTCCGCCGTTGATGAGCGTGTAGACGTGGCGGCGGCGCTGGTATGCGGAGGCGTAAAGGATGTCCGGATTGGAGGGATCCATGGCGATGTCACTGACGCCGGTGTTTTCGCTGATGGTCAGCGACGGTTTCCACGTCTTGCCGCCGTCGGTCGTTTTGTAAAGACCGCGGTCGCCGCCCGGCGCCCACAGCGGTCCCTGTGCCGCGACATAGACGACGTTGGAGTTGCGCGGGTCGACCACAATCTTGCCGATGTGCTCCGATTTCCTGAGGCCGACGTTCGTCCAGTTCTTGCCGCCGTCGGTCGATTTGTACACGCCGTCGCCCCAGGCCACCGAGCGCTGGCTGTTGTTCTCGCCGGTGCCGACCCAGACGGTCAGCGACTCGTGCGGGTCGATGGTCACGGTGCCAATCGAGAACGATTCCTGATCGTCGAAGACCGGCGTGAAGGTGGTGCCGGCGTTGGTGGTCTTCCAGACGCCGCCGGACGCGACGGCCACATACCAGGTGCGTCTGTCGCGCGGGTCGACGGCGAGATCGGCGATGCGCCCGGAGGTGAACGCCGGCCCGATGTTCCGCAGCTCGAGACCGGAGAACGTCTTCGAGTCGTGTTTGGCGGGGGCGGCGAGAACGGGCAGAGCGACGGCGAGAGCGAGCAGGAATCCGAGCAGACGATTCATTCGGCCGGCATGGTAATGCCCGCTGCCGCCGTCTGTATCGAAGGATGGGACGAGAGTTTGCCGAGAGGTTGCGAACGGTGGTGAGGGATAGTGGAGCGGCGGGCTTTAGCCCGCCGAACTATCGACTCCTCGGCGGCTAAAGCCCGCCGCTCCACTTGAACCGTCTAGAGAATGATGCGCCGGACGGCGCGGATGTCGCCATCCAGCGGCCGATCCTTCAGCACCGGCGGAGCGGCGGCGCGGATCTGCAGGTAGAGCTCGCGGCTGCCTTTGCCGAGCTGCGTGGCAATGTTCGCGGCGCGGTCGCGGACGGCTTCGTCGAACTGGCGGGCCTGCTGTTCGGCGTGCTGCACGTTCGTGAGCTGCGGGGCGTTGCGATTGGGGTCGTACTGGAAGACGGCGCGCCATTCGACTGCCTGCGCGGCGGTGAGCAGCTCGATCGCGAGGACCGACTGCACGTTCGCGATGACGGTCCTCAGTTTGCGCGCTGCATGCGTCGACATCGACACATGGTCCTCGGCGTTTGCACCGGTGGGAATCGAATCGACCGAGGCGGGATGGGCGAGGACTTTGTTCTCCGAGACGATCGACGCGGCGGTGTACTGCAGGATCATCAGGCCCGAGTTCACGCCGGGATTTGTGGTGAGGTTCGGCGGTAAGCCGCGATTGTGATGGCCGTCGAGCATGGCCTGGGTGCGGCGCTCGGAGATGTTTCCGAGCTCGTGCACCGCGATCGTCAGAAAGTCGGCCGCGAGCGCGAGCGGCTGGCCGTGGAAGTTGCCGGCGGAGTAGGCGTAGCGCCGATCTCCGCGGTACCACTCCGGCCAGTTGTCGCGGAACTGCAGGTCGAACGGCTCGCTCTCATCAGGAAAAAAGAGCGGATTGTCGGTCGCAGCGTTGATCTCTTTCTCAGCAGTCGTGCGAACGAAGCGCAGCGTGTCGCGCGTGGCG
>DASVRB010000088.1:0-4101 GCA_036388835.1 Thermoanaerobaculia bacterium
CTTCGACGCGCTGTTCGAGCTCACCGACGAGATCGCGAATTTCGTATTGCCGCCGGCGTGCGCGCAGCGCGGCCACGGTCGCGCTGACCATCGTCTTCACGCGGATCGGACGCTCGATCAGGGTGATGTTCGCGCGCGCACCGAGCTGCTCGAACGAGCGGACCGTCGGCTCGGCCGAGGGGTTGGAGGTGAAGATGACGAGAGGGAGATCGGACCAGGCGCCCTGTTTCTCGAGCGATTGACGCAGACAGGTCATCGCCTTCGCGTCGAGCGCTTCCTCGGTGATCATGGCCGCGCCGACGCCATGTTCGACCGCCGCGCACAGATCTTCGATCGTGGGACAGATCTCGGCGATGAGACCCGCCTTCTGCAGGGCCGCGCTTGCGAGCTCCGCGTCACGCCCGGTCGGCGCGAGGATCAGGATCCTTTCATTGAGATTTTCCGGCGGCAACTCTGTCTCCGAAGCTCATGAGCGTCGCAAGATTCGTGTCGAGGAGCGGCGTTCCCGAAAGCACGCCGTGGAACTCGGTCAGCGGCGGACCGACCATCAATCCTTCCGAGCTGATTGCGAATGGGCGGATCGCCTTTTCATGCGCGCCGCTCCGCTTTTTCACAACTGATACCGCTTTCCGGATTTCGCCGGAGAGCTCGAAATAGCGGAGCAGAATCACGCAGTCGGCGAGGTAGCTGACGTCGACGGGACTCATCATCGAATTGCCGACCAGACCGTGCTGCGCGACCACCAGGATCGTCGCCACGCCGTGCTGCCCGAGGTACGTCAGCAGCTCGTGCATGTGAATCGTGAGGAAGCGCTCTTCCGGCATCGCGTTGACGTAGCCATTGAGGCTGTCGATCACGAGCACGGTGATGTTTCGCTTCTCGACCTGCTCGCGGACGAGCTGCACGAACTCGCCCGGCGGCACCTCGGCCGGATCGATCTGCTGGATGGCGATTCGGCCCGAATCGATCTCCTGCTGGAACGGCATGCCGATGCCTTCGCAACGCGCGAGGAGAGTGTTCTTGCTTTCATCGAAGAGGAACATCGCCACGTTCTCGCCGCGTTGCGCCGCGGCCATCGCGTACTGCGATGCGAGCGCCGATTTGCCCGAGCCCGCGGGTCCCATCAGGAGCGTGCTGGTGCCGCGATCGAGACCGCCGCCGACGAGTGAGTCGATCGCCGCAATGCCGCTCTCGAGGCAGCCGCGCTTTGGCGACGGTTTGTGCTCCGCCGCGACGAGGCGGGGGAAGACTACGAGGCCGCCGGTGCGGATCGTCACGTCGTGAAAGCCGCCGCGATACTTCACGCCGCGCAATTTGGAAACGCGCATCCGCCGGCGCTCCGACCCGTACACCGGCGCGAGCTGTTCGAGCAGCAGCACGCCGTGCGCGAGCGTCAGGAGCTGCATGTCGCCCGAAGCGACGTCTTTGTCGTCGAGCAGCAGGACGGTTGATTTTTTCCCGCTGAAGTAGTGCTTGAGACCGAGGATCTGCCGGCGATAGCGCAGCGGATTCTGGGCGAGCAGGCGCACTTCGGCGAGCGAGTCGATGACGACGCGGTGCGGCTGTACGCGCTCGACCGCATTGAGCATCGTGCGCGTTGCCTCGCCGAGCTCCACCTCCGAGGGATGGAACAGCGTCGTTTCGTCGCTGTCGTCGAGTCGGCTCGCGGCCGAATACTCGAAGATCTCGATCCCTTCGAGCGACCAGCCGTGCGACGCGGCCACCGCTTCGATCTCTTCCTTCGTCTCGGACAGCGCGACGTACAGCACCCGTTCGCCCTGCCGACGTCCCTCGAGGAGGAAGTGCAAGCCAAGCGTCGTTTTGCCGACGCCGGGATCGCCCATGATCAGGTACATCCGGTTCTGGGTAAGACCACCGCCGAGCACGTCATCCAGTCCCTGGATGCCGGTCGGCGCGAGCTCGCGTTTCATCGGGAACCTTTCTTCAGGCCCGACCGCCACCCTCTTCGCAGAGAGCGAGGATCGCCTTGGTGAATTCATCGACGTCGAACGGCTTGGAGATGACGAGCTTCACGATGTCCAGATCGAGTCTCGTCAAAGCCTGCTGCGAAACCGCCGAAACGACCGCCACCGGCACCGGCATGTTCTCGCTCTTGATCACGTCGATGATCTCGAAGCCGTTGAGCTCCGGGACCATCAGATCGAGCACGAGGACGGAGTACTGCTGCGAGCGCAATTTATCGATCGCGGTGCGGCCATCCGAGGCCGTGTCGATCGCGATATCGAGCCTGCTCAGGAGTTTCTCGACGAGTCTCCGAATGGCAGGATCGTCTTCGACGACCAGCGCACGATATTTACGTTGTGATGGGACGGTGGCGTCCGTCATGGAAGTCGGGACAGTGTAACAGTTTGCAGAGGCCGCTCAGGTAGACTCGCCCGATGCGAACGCTTCTTCTCCAGACCCTCGCCGTCGTTCTTTTTGCCGGCTCATTGTCCGCCCAGGAGCTGTCGGCCGAGGATCTCGATCGCCGGAGGAAAGCACTGAGCGACCTGCTCGACGAACAGTGGGAGTACGTGCTCCGCACCTCTCCCGAATTCGCCTCGATCCTCGGCGATCGCCGCTACAACGCCGAGGTCAGCGACTTCTCGGAAAAAGCTGTGCGGGAGAGCATCGCCGCGAACCGCCGCTTCCTGAAGCGCTTCGAAGCGATCGACACCCGCGCGTTTTCCGATCAGGAGCGCCTCAATCGCGACCTGATGGTCCGCGAGCTCCGTCTCAGTCTCGAAGGATCGCAGTTCAACGACTGGCAGATGCCGGTCAATCAGATGGGTGGCATTCACCTCGGGTCGGCGCAGCTCCCGTCCGCGCTGCCGTTCGCCACGGTCAAGGATTACGACGACTACATCGTCCGTCTCGGCAAGTTCCCGCGGACCATGAACGACGTCATGGCGAACATGCGGAAAGGGATGGCGGCGCGGCTGATGCCGCCGAAGTTCCTGCTCGAGAAAGTGGCGGAGCAGGCGCAGGGCATCGCCGATGCGAAAGGGGAGGCCTCGCCGTTCGCGCAGCCGCTGGGCAAGTTCGCGGAAAGCGTTTCAGAGAGCGAGCGGCAGCGCATCCGGACCGCCGTCCTTGCGGCGATCGAGCAGCACGTCATTCCGTCCTACCAGCGGTTCGCCGCATTCGTGCGCGACGAATACGCGCCGCGCGGCCGCACCGATGCCGGCGCGTGGGCGCTGCCGCAGGGCCGCGAGCGGTACGCGTATCAGGCGCGCAACATGACGACCACCACGATGACGCCGGACGCGATTCACGAGCTCGGGCTGCGCGAAGTGGCGCGCATCGAAGGGGAGATGCTGCAGATCGGCCGCAGCCTCGGCTTCAACGATCTCGCGTCATTCAATAAAGCCGTCGCCGCGAACGCGCAGCTCAAGCCGTCGTCCGGCCAGCAGATCCTCGACCTCTATCGCAAGTACATCGACCAGATGTACGCGAAACTGCCGCAGCTCTTCGGACGCCTCCCGCGTGCGCGGCTGGAAGTGCTGCCGGTGCCGGAGTTCCGCGCCGCCGGCGCGCCGGCGGCGTCGTACGAAACCGGCTCGCCCGACGGTGCGCGGCCGGGACGCGTCTACGTCAACACTTCCGACGCGACGTCGCGCAGCCTGCTGCCGACCGAATCGACGGCGTATCACGAAGGCGCGCCGGGCCATCACATGCAGCTCTCGATTCAACAGGAGCTGACCGATCTGCCACCGTTTCGGCAGCAGGGAGGGACGACGGCCTTCGTGGAAGGATGGGCGCTCTACTCGGAGCGCCTCGGCAAGGAAGTGGGCTTCTACCAGGATCCGTACAGCGACTACGGGCGCCTCAATGACGAGATGCTGCGCGCGATCCGTCTGGTCGTCGACACGGGGCTGCATCACAAGCGCTGGACGCGCGAGCAGGTCGTGCAGTTCTTCCGAGATCATTCGGCCATCGACGAGGTGGAGATTCAGTCGGAGACCGATCGTTACATCGTCTGGCCCGGCCAGGCGCTCGCGTACAAGATCGGCCAACTGAAGATTCTCGAGCTGCGCGAGCGTGCGCAGCGGACGCTCGGCGCTCGCTTCGACATCCGCGCGTTTCACGACGAGGTGCTGA
>DASVRB010000089.1:0-2544 GCA_036388835.1 Thermoanaerobaculia bacterium
CAAACGCCGCGGGCCGAGCCCGCCCGCCGGAGGCCCCCGTCGTCCCCCGTTGCCACACCGGCATTTTTTCTGCACGCCCTGTTCCGCCATGCGAAAGCTTTGGGTCGTGCTTGTTGCGTCCTTTGCAACCCTCTTTCTCACCTCTTGCGAATACGTCCGGCTCCTGCGGCCATCCGTCCTGCGGCAGCTCAACCCGCGGGTCGTGCGGTTGGTCAATGAGCTGCCGCACGTCGACGCGCCGAACGAGCGCACCGTCGCGCGTTTGTTTGCGCATGGCGGTTTGGGGCGGGCCAAACAGGGAGGCGACGGCGTCTATCGCGCGAGCGTGCGCGTGCCGTCGGGGCAGTACATCTGGGAGCCCGCGATCATCGTCATGCAGGACGCGGGGGAGCTAGAGCTCGACTTTTCCAATCACGATCCCTTCGCGTATCACGCGGCGCTGCTGCCGAGTAACGGCAGTCGCGAGATCCTCATGCTCCCGGCGCACAAGCGCGGCACCGCGCGGATGAAACTCGACGGGCCGGGCTACTACTTCTTTGGTTGCCCCGTCGCGAACCACGCCGGACGCGGCATGCTCGGCCTGATCATCGTCGGCGGCGAAGTACCCGATGTGGCGAAGCTCGATCGACCCAAGCAGAAACGGCCGAAGCGCGTCGAGCCGGTCAATGTCGGGAGGACCGAGTAAATGAAGCGCATGGCCCTCCTTCTCCCGCTGGTCATCGCGGCGGCCGCGTGCAGGACCTATCCCGATCTGCCGGTCACCGAGCGCAGCCAGTCGATGCCGGAGCTCAACGCGCGCCTGCGCGGCACCGCGCCGGTCTCCAACGTCACGGCCGAGCGCATTCGGGCGTCGGCGAGCGAGCCGCAGAACTGGCTCACCTACTACGGCGCGTACAACGGCCAGCGCTACAGCACCCTCGATGAGATCAACAGCGGCAACGTGTCGCGTCTGCGGCCGGCGTGGCAGTTCCAGTTCGCGCCGATCGGGGTGATCGCCAATCCGGCCACGTATTCGTTCGAGGCGGCGCCGATCGTCGTCGATGGCGTGATGTACGTGTCGGGCTGGGATGGATACGTCTGGTGCCTCGATGCGGTCACGGGCGAATTGCTCTGGCAGTACCAGCACGCCATTCCGCTCGACACGCCGATGTGCTGCGGCAACGTGAACCGCGGCGTGGCGGTGGCGAACGGCCGGGTCTACTTCGCGACGCAGAACGGACACCTCGTCGCGCTCGACGCGGCGAATGGAAAGCGCGTCTGGCAGACGCCGTACGCCGACGTGCGCGCCGGCGAGAGCGCGACCATGGCGCCGCTGGTAGTCAAGAACTTGATCATCGCCGGCGCGTCCGGCGGCGAGTACGGCGTGCGCGGTCATCTCGACGCGTTCGACCTCGCCACCGGCGAGCGCGTCTGGCGCCGCTACACCATTCCGGGACCGGGGGAGCCGGGCAACGAGACGTGGCTCGGCGATTCATGGCAGCGCGGCGGCGGCACGACCTGGATCACCGGCACGTACGACCCGGAGCTCGACCTCGTTTACTGGGGCACCGGCAATCCCGGCCCGCTCTTCGACAACGAGCCGCGGCGCGGCACGAACCTCTACACGAACTCCGTGCTGGCGATCGATCCCGACGACGGCACGATCAAGTGGCACTACCAGTTCACGCCGGACGACGTGTGGGACTACGACGGCGTCAACGAGAACATCCTCTTCGAGCGCGACGGGCGGCGCCTCCTCGCGCATTTCGATCGCAACGGTTTCCTCTACATCCTCGACCGTACGAACGGCTCGCTGGTGCGGGTGACGAAGTTCGCGGAGAACGCCACGTGGGGCGACGTCGACGCGAATGGCGCGGTCACGGCGCGTCTCCGGCCGACAAAAGAGGGGACGGTGATCTGTCCCGGTCCGGCCGGCGCGAAAGAGTGGCCGCACGCGGCATACAGCCCGCGTACAGGACTGCTGTACGCGCCGGTCATCGATGCTTGCGCGACCTTCCGCCTCGTGCCGCAGCCGTTCCGCGAGGGGATGTTCTATCTGGCCGGAGAGGCGGACGTCCGTCCGCATCCGCAGAGCGGCTATGTGAAGGCCATCGATCCGATGACGGGGCGTCAGGTCTGGTCGTGGCGCGGGCAGAGTCCGATGGTCGCCTCGATGCTCGCCACCGCCGGCGACCTCGTCTTCACCGGCGAGCCGAACGGCCATTTCAACGCCTGGGACGCACGCAGCGGCGAGCTGTTGTGGCAGTTCCAGACCGGCAACGGCATCCACAGCAACCCGGTCACCTACCGCGTCAACGGCAAGCAATACATCGCCGTCCCGACCGGCTGGGGCGGCTGGGTCGAAGGATTTGCGCCGGAGATGCTGGGAGCGCCGCGCGGGACGGCGTTGGTGGTGTTTGCGTTGCCCTAGCAGGCGTGGCGCGGTGCGGAATTGAAAATTGGAAATTGAAAATTGAAAAAACGGAGAGTGAACAGATGACGATCGCCGGCGCGCTCGCTGCGGCGATCGATCTTTCAATTTTCAATTTTCAATTTTCAATTCCG
>DASVRB010000090.1:0-11223 GCA_036388835.1 Thermoanaerobaculia bacterium
TTTCCAGGCGCGCTCGAAACCGGCTTTGATTTCGGCGGCGGCGGGGGCGCCGTTGTTCTGCAGGCCGAGCACCACGTCCTTCGCGTTCACGAGCGCGTGACGCAGCGTGCCGCCGATCTCCGAGAGATCGCCTTTGGCCGCGTCGAGCGATTCTTTCGCGCGCTCTTTGAACTTGTCGACGTCGATGCCCCAGTCGTTCAGCGAGTCTTTCTTCGTCTCGTCGGACATAGCGCGGACAGCGTACCGCACCTCCTCGACGACCGACTCCCAGTCGCCGGCGCGCGGCTGACGGAAGAGGCGCATCGTCGGATACCACGGCGAATCGCGGCGCTCATCCATCCATCGCCAGTCGTGCTCGTGCGCGAGCAGCGTGAACACCGGCACGCCGAGGGCGCCGGCGAGATGCGCGGTCATCGTGTCGACCGTGATCACGAGGTCGAGCGCGCGCATCACTCGTGCGGTCGACAGCGGCTCGTCGACGCCGGCCAACGTGAGCAGGCGCGGATCGCGCTCGCCGCGTTGCAGCGAATAGAACGCGACGTTCGGCACGTCGAACAGACGCGCGAGCGTGTCGATCGGAATGGAGCGCTGTGGTCCCCAGTCGCCGGCGCGCCAGACGACGCCAACGTTGAAGCGGCGCGACAGCGCCGCTTGCCTATCCGCGTCGACGTGCAAGTACGGCACTTCGCTCGGAATCGTATCGACGGTGGTGCGAAAGAGGTGCGCCAGCTCCATCGATTCGACGTCGACGTCGTACTCGACCTCCGGCGTGCCGTCATGCAGCGGCAGGAGGCGTCCGATGCCGCGCATCGTTTGCAGCAGCGGGATGAGCGACGGCTGCGCCCAGACGGTGCACTCCTTCGCCATCGCATTGACGAGCGGGAAGAAGCGCGCGAACTGAATCGTGTCGCCGAGGCCGTGATAGCAGCGGATCAGGACCCTGCGATCGGCGAGCGGAGTGCCGTCCCAGATCCATTGATACTCGCGCTCGAGATGCCACGACGGCACGCCCGCGCGTGACGCGAGCACCTCGTCGCTGATCGTCCACGCCGCGGCGAAATCGCCGCGGCGCATGTGCGTGAACCAGTCCGCCACGTCGCGTTACGCGGGCGGACCGTCCGGTGGCCCACTGGTCGTGGTGGTCGTATCGGTCGGAGGCGGCGGATCTTCGACCGGCTCCTCTTCCGTGGTCGTGGTCGGAGGCGGTTCGACTGGCGGCCGCGTCACCGGAGGCGGTGCGCCGCCGGTGTTCGTCGGATCGCGGAACACGCCGCCGGTGAGCGTCGAATCGGGCGGCACTTCGAAGCCGCTGCCGGTGTCCGTCTGCGTCGGCGGAGCGGTGTTCGTCACGATCGGATTGCCGAACTCGTCCAACATCGGCACCACAGGCGCGGCGGCCGGCGCGCCCGAGTGCAGCTTGCACGGCTCCGTCGGTTCGGTGCCCTGCTTGAACGCCTCGCGCACGATCATGTTCGGCGGGCACAGCGCCGTCGCGCGGCCGCCGCTGCTCTTGTCGACGTCGGCGAACGTCACGCCGCCCGGCACCGCGAATCCGGTGTTCTGGTCGGCCGCTGTGACGGCGAGCATGTAGCGCGTCCACATCGGCACGGCCGAATCGCCGCCCGAAAGTCCGGTCGGATCGTTGTCGTCGAAGCCGATCCAGGTGAGCGCCAGTGTCTGCGGCGTGAAGCCGATGAACCAGGAGTCGCGTTTGTCGTTGGTCGTGCCGGTCTTGCCCGCGGCGACCTTGCGGAAGCCCATGCTGCGCGCGCCCGCAGCAGTGCCGCGGTTCACGACGCCTTCCATGACGTGCGTGAGGAGGTAGACGTCGCGGCGCGGAAAGACCTGCACCGGCTCGACATCGCCTTTGCCGTCGAGGCGGCGTCCGCGGTCATCCATGACGAAGCGAATCGCGCGCGGCGGCTTGCGCGCGCCCTGCCGCGCGATGGTCGAATACGCCTCGGCCATTTCCATCGGCGGAATGCCTGCCGCGCCGAGGAGGATGGCCGGGTTGTCGCCGTCGAGCTCCGTCTGCACGCCGAGCGTGCGCGCGGTCTTCAGAATCGGCTCGATGCCGCAGGCGAGACCGATGCGCACCGAGGCCGCGTTGAGCGACTGCTCGAGCGCGTGGCGCACCGTCACGTTGCCGCGATACTGCCCGTCGTAATTGCGCGGCGACCAGTCTTCCGACCAGCGGCGCTTCAGCACGAAACGGGAATCGCTGACCAGCGTTGCCGGCGTGATGTTCTGACTCGAGAGACTCGGCTCGAACGCGGTGAGATAGACGAACGGCTTGAAGAGCGAGCCGACCAGCCGCTTCGATTTGAGCGCTCGATTGAACTGGCTCTGATCGTAGTTGCGGCCGCCGACGAGTGCGCGGATCTCGCCCGTCGGAACGTCGATGTGAATCAGCGCTGCCTCGAGCCGCGGGTCGTGATTGCGGAGCCGGCGGCTCCCCTTCTCGATGTTCGCCAGGCTCGTCTGCACGGCGCGCGTGGCCGCGTCCTGCGCGTCGAGATCGATCGCCGTGTAGATGCGCAGACCGCGTCCTTTGACGTCGTCGATCCCGTAGTCGGTCTCGAGCTCCTGGATCACGCGGTCGACGTAAAACGGCATCGAGCTGAGGCTCGTGCGGCGGCGGTTCGGGCGGCGCGGCAGCTTCGCGGAGCGCGCTTCTTCGTACTGCGCCTGCGTGATCTTCTTTTCCTTGAGCATCGCGCCGAGCACCGTGTTGCGGCGGCGCATCGCGAGCTCGGGGTTGTTGAACGGCGAGATGTTGTTGGGGCTGCGGATCATCCCCGCGATCATCGCGGCCTCGGCGATGGTCATTTCCGAAACCGGTTTGCCGAAGTAGAAGCGCGAGGCCTCGCCGACGCCGAGCACGGAGATCGAGCGGTTGCGGCCGAGGTAGATGTCGTTGAGGTACGCCTCGAGGATCTCGCGCTTCGAGTAAC
This sequence comes from Thermoanaerobaculia bacterium, assembly GCA_036388835.1. Classification (GTDB taxonomy): domain Bacteria; phylum Acidobacteriota; class Thermoanaerobaculia; order Gp7-AA8; family Gp7-AA8; genus QHVT01. The sequence continues at coordinate 2,955 of DASVRB010000090.1, forward strand.
GCGCGTCGAGGATCACCGCCATGAACGCTTCGATGATCTTGCGCTTGTACGTCCGCTCGCTGGTCAGGAAGTAGTTCTTGACGAGCTGCTGCGTGAGAGTCGACGCCCCCTCGGACACGCCGCCGGCCACGAGATTGCGGAACACCGCGCGGAAGATGCCGAACGGATCGACGCCGGGGTGACGCCAGAAGCGCACGTCCTCGGTGACGACGACCGCGTCCTGCAGATGCTGCGGCACCTGCTGCAATGTGACGGGGCTGCGGTTCTCGAGCTGTTCGCTGAGGACGGAGGTCAGGAGTTCCGGCTCGAGGGCTGCCGATTCGAGCGGACGCGCCTCGCGCAGCGAAACGACGTTCTCGATCTTCGTGCCGGTGAACGCGACGCGCAGCGGCTGCGCTTTGAACGAGCCGGTCGGATGCTCGAACGTGCGCGTGTAGATGTCGATGGCGCCGTCGCTGCGCAGATAGTCGCCCGGTTTCTCGAGACGCTCGGCCTCGCGATAGCCGAGGCGGTCGAGCTTCTCGAGCAGATCGTCTGGGCGCATCGCGCGGCCGGGAGCGAGCGGCGTGTAGTCGGCGTAGATGCGCGTCGGCAGACGCAGCCGGCGCACCTGGAAACGTCCGACCGACTCGCGATAGACCCAGATTCCGGCGAGGACGATCAGCGCGAGCAACCCGCCGACGGTCCACGAAATGATCCGGAAGATGGTGCGTCGAGGCGGGAGACGTCGCTTGCGCGGCGCGGTTGGCGGTGAAGGCGGAATCGGCTCGGACGGCGGTGTAGTGATTGGTGGCTCGCTCATCGTTGGACTGCGTTACTGCGCGGTGATGGTGAGATTGCGTCCGCCGTTTTTTCCATCGCGGCGGTACGAGTGAAAGATCGAGCCGTCGCAACGAGTGCAGAGACCGGAGTCGGAAATGCGCTCGTCGCTGAAGCCGCGGCTGCGAAGAATGTCGGCGGTGAAGGCGGCGAGATCGACGTGCGCTTTTTCACACGTGCGATCGAGGTAGCGCTCGTCGAATTGCGCGGCGACTTCCTCACCGACTTCGAAGCAGCAGACGCGGATGGAAGGCCCGAGATAAGCGTAAGAAGAGCTCGCGTCGAATGCGGTGTCGCGGCTGATTGCGTCGATCGTTGCGGCGGTGATTCCCTGGACGGCTCCGCGCCATCCTGAATGGATGTTCGCTATGACGGCGTGGGTGGGATCGACCATCGCAACCGGGAGGCAGTCTGCAACCTTAATGCCGAGCGCGACGTTTCTTTCGGCGCTCCAGAGCGCGTCGCACGCATCGCATTCGCGCCATTTTTCCTCGGCAACGGCACGGGTCACGTTCGCGCTGTGGATCTGCGTGCAGGTGGTCAGCGAGGAGTCGATTCCGAAGCGTTCCCGCACCGTTTGCGCAATGGTTGCGGCGATGTCGGGATTGAGCCGCCCTTCGAAATCACGCGTGGTGCAGAAGACCGCGACGTTGGGCGGAAGTGTGTCGGGGACGGCGATCCGTCCGAGCTGTTCTGTCGTTTCGATGCGCCACATAGCAAGACTCTATCCCGCGTTTCGACGCGAGTTAGACTGCCCCGCGTGAGAGATCTCGACCTCGGCAACGGCATCATCGTTCCCGCCGACGCACTGCGCGCCGTCACCTCGCGCAGCGGCGGCCCGGGCGGGCAGAACGTGAACAAAGTCGAGACGCGCGTGACGATCGAGGTGGCGGTCGACGCGCTGCCGCTCGACGATGAGAAGAAGGCCCGCGTCCGCGAGCGCCTCGCCTCACGCATCAATCGCGAAGGCGTGCTGCGCGTGACGTCGCAGGTCGCACGCAGCCAGGGCGATAACCGCGACCACGCCCTCACCCGCATGGAAGATCTGCTGCGCGCGTCGCTCGAAGAAGAAAAGCCGCGCAAAAAAACGCGGGTTCCGAAAGCGGTGAAGCGCAAACGCCTCGACGAGAAGAAGCGGCTCGGCGAGAAGAAGAAAATGCGGCAGAAGGTGTGACGGTTCCTGTGGAGCGGCGGCCGCTTCGGCCGTGGGATTCTCGCGAGACGTACGGTTTGTGTCATCCCGCGCTTCAGCGCGGGATCCCCTTCCGACGGGCGCCGCCGCCGCTCATCTGCAGGGGATTCCGCGCCAAGGCGCGGAATGACACGAGAGAAGAGGACGACTGCCTGCCGCCCCTCCCGCCCAGGTCCCTCGACTACGCTCGGGATGACATGGAGGAAAGGATGACGGGCTCTTCGCCGCACCGCCCGCCCAGATCCCTCGCTACGCTTGGGATGACGCGCTTCGCGCGTCAGCTCGCAATCGCGCGCACTTGCGCGATCCGCGATCTCAACTGCTCGGTCACGACGATGCCGCGCAGGAGGGAGGCGGTCTTTTCGAACTCCAGCACCATCGCGTCGACGGCCTGGTTGCCGTTGCCGTTCATGATGCCGTCGAGCGCGTGAAGGAAGTGTTTCTCGATGGTCTTGTGCGCGGTGTCGCCGATGAACTCCTCGGCCACGGCACGGATGCGGGCGGCGAGGTCGACTAGCTCGCCATTGTGCTGATCGGGATCGTGCTCAATTTTTTTTTTTAGCTGCACGAGCTCGCCCGTGATCATTCCGTACAGGATCTTGGCGACGTCGAATGACGAGATGTTGAGCTCGCGGCCGATCTCCACGATCGAGCGGTCGCCGTTGATCTTCGTGATCAGCATCCACTCGTGCGGATTGAGCGTGACCTGCTCGTGCCGGTTTTCGCGCGCGAGCAGCTCCGGGACGTGCTCGATCGACGGGATCTTTTTCGAGAGCACGCGCCACTCGTCGAGGCGGCGCGCCGCTTCCATCAGCAGGTTCGTGTTCGACTTCGTGATGGTCTGCCGGTCGGGCTCGTCACCAGGGCTGAACTGGAACTCGCCCTGGTTCCAGATGGCGAGCGAGTAGATCGCTTCCTCCCCCACCAGATCGCCGACCGTCGCGTGCACCATCTGCCCGTTTTTCAGGAAGATGAGACCGCGGTCGCCCTCACGGGTGAGGGTGAACTTACCCGTCTTTCCCGATACGCTCACCAGTTGGATGATGTCCGGAAGAGGCAGTTCTTTGAGTGAGCCCTGGAATGCCATGGGGAGTCTCTGAAGACTAACCTAGCGGTCCTGACAGGTCAAGAAGTGGTGAACATCGCGTCATCGCGCCGCTCGACCGCGCTCAAAACCCACAATCCAAAGGCCAAACCGGTGATGACTCCGGTTGCGATCCGAAGTGGATTCGTGCTTTCGCGAAGTCCCGTCAACTGCGTCAGTCCATCAATCGCCAGCGGCGAAATTGCGACGAATGCGATCAAGCGCATGGTCCGTTCGCGCAGCCACGGCATGAACGGAAACAACGCCAGTCCGCCGAGGAGACCGAAGTAGATCGCCGTGCAGCGCGCGCAGATCGGCATCGGTGCGCCGAACAGCTCGAGACAGCGTTCCACCTTTCCATGACAGACCATTCGGAAGAGGAGGCGCCACTTCATCGACGCGCCGCTCGCGATCGCCCAACTGCAGAGCGCCGACGCGCTGAGGATCAACGTCGGAATCGCCGCCACGACACCGAGAACGATCTTCGTGTCGCGCTTCATCGCCGCGAGCTGAGCCGGTAGACCTGCGCGAAACCGTGCGCGCTGATGAGGACGGACCAGAAGCCGGTGAAGATCACGCCGATGCAGAGCAGCGCGGTGCCGGCGCCGCCGATGAATCGCGCGATGAGGTACACCACGATCGCGAGCAGGTAGTTGCCGATGTTCTCGCGAATGAACGGCCAGATGCGTCGCAGCTCGAACGCCGCGCCGAACCGCTGCTCCGCGACGGCGAACAAGAGCGATGCCGGAAGGAACAGCAGCACCACCAGCGACAGCGGCACCAGCAGGCACGACACGCACGCGAACATCACGCCGCCCGCTGCTTCGAGCCCTTCCTCGCCCGTCGAGCTGAGAGCCAGCGACGGCACGATGAACACCAGGGCCATGATGATGAACGGGATCGCGTAGAGCAGCACGACCCCGAACAGGCGCACCCCTTCACTGAAAAAATCGCCGAGGTCATCCCACTCCGGCAGCGGCAGCGCCGCCCCCGCGATGAGGTTGCGCGTCGTGCGCGCTACGTAGCCGAAGATGAAGAACCAGCCGATGAGGACGAACCCGGCCAGATAGAAGAGCCCGCCGATCAGGATCTTCTGCAGCCAGCGCGGATCGTCGAACACAAACGAGAACGGACGGCCGAAGTCGAACTGCGGCGGCAATGGCGGACCCGGCGGCACGACCGGCGGCACGATCGGCGGCGGAGGTGGCGGCGGCATGTACTGCACGTCACTCATGACCATCGAGTGTAACTTGCGCAGCGGACGGAACCTGGAAGAAATGACCACCGTCAAACCTTCTGAGCACCGCTTGGAAGAACAGATCGATCTTGTCGTCGTCACCGAGGAAAAGAAGAAGACTGGCGGACTGAGCATCGCCGTCGTCGTCTCTTTGATCCTCCATTCCGCGATGATCGTCTGGTTCCTGACGAGACCGCGCGACCTCTCCTCCCCGACGCAGCACACCCCGATGCTGCGCTACGTGCAGCTCCTCAAAGAAAACCCGAAAGACTTCGTCGAAGCGCCCGGCGAGGCGGTCGACAAAGCGCCGCTCACCGCGCCGCTTTCGGATCGCAACCGCAAGGCCGCGATGCCGGAGCCGACCGGCGACACGCCGACAAATCGTCCCGGTGACGGCAGCGGATTGTTCACGCCGCAAACGAATCCCGCTCCACGCGGCGCGCAGCAGCAACCGGTGCAGCAAGCGCAGCAACAACAACAGCAGCAGCAGCAGCAAGCCTCCGCCGCGACTGCTCCCTCGGCCGCTCCGGCGACGGCGGCAAACAGCGCTCGCGCCGAGGCTGCGTCGAACGAGACCTTCACCTACCGCGAGCCGACGCAGACCGCGAAAGCATCCGCGGCGGCCGCGGCGATCGACTGGCGCTCCGCGATCAAGAGTGTGAAAGGCCCGCTCGGCGGCGGCGATGGCATCGACCTCGGCGGCGCAGGCGGCGGCGAGCTCGGCACCGCAGAACAGGGTCCGCTCTCGTTCGAGACGCAGTGGTACGACTGGGGCGATTACGCGCAATCGATGGTCAGCCGCATCCGCGTGAACTGGTACGGCAACATGCCGCAACTCATTCGCAGCGGCATCGGCGGTGTGGTCACGATCCGCTTCACCATTCACCGCGACGGCCGCATCACCGACACCACCATCGTCAAGAGCTCGGGACATCCGCCGTACGACTTTGCCGCGCGCAAAGCGATCGAGCTGTCGTCGCCGCTCAATCCGCTGCCGAAGGATTTCCCCAATCCGAACGAGCGTGTGACGGCGATGTTCTACTACAACATGGAAATCCGGTAAGACGGTCTGACCGTCCCGGCCTCACTGCCCCGCGCGGCGTGCACGCCCGCAAATGTGAGACTCTTTCCGCTCGATGCGCGAAGTCCTCATCAAGAAGCCGGTCACCATCCTGCTGCTGCTCGTGGCGACGCTCGCGATCGTCACCATCACGGTCTGGATGGCGGGCAAGAGCTACGAGAACTTCGACCCGATCCCGTTCGATGACGTCCGCTACATCGCCCGCCGCCTCGGCGCGCGCCCGATCTCCACACACATCCTGGCGGTCCTGATCGTGCCGATGATCGCCAACGTCGCGATGTTCCTGCCGTGGGGCTTCCTGATGTTCATCGCGCTCTACACCGTCAATCGCCCGACGCTGCAGACGTACATCCTCACCATCCTCCTCGGCTTCTCGTTTTCGTTAGGAATCGAGGGATGGCAGTACTTCCTCCCCTCCCGCGTCGCCGACATCAACGACGTGATCTGGAACACCACCGGCGCCATCCTCGGCGCGTTCCTCGGGCATCTGCGATTGAGGGTGAGGTTTGAGTTTCAGTAGTTGTTGCTAGTTGTTGGTTGTTGGTTGTTGGTTGCTTGTGAGGTGTGGCATGTCGCCCAGGCAATTCGTCACAAGCAACTAACAACCAGCAACGCGCGCCAGCGCCCACGATAAACTCGCCCACAGTGCGCTCCCTCTTCCACAACCTCCGTACGTTGCCGCGTCCTGTGTGGATTCTGTTCGGCGGCACGTTCATCAATCGCTTCGGCACGTTCGTGATGCCGTTTCTGGCGATTTACATGACGCGGGAGGGGTTTACGCCGACGCAGGCGGGGCTGGCGGTGAGCGCGTACGGCGGCGGGCACATCGTGGCGTCGTTCCTCGGCGGGCATCTCGCCGATCGCATCGGCCGCCGCCACACCATCGCGCTGTCGATGTTCCTGTCGTTCGTGATGATGATCGCGCTGTCGCAGGCGCGCACGCTGCCGACCATCCTCTTCTTCGCCTTTCTGGTCGGCGCAGTCGGTGAGCTCTATCGCCCCGCCGCCTCGGCGCTGCTGGGCGATCTCGTCACGCCGGAACAACGCGTGGCCGCGTTCGCGATGTACCGCTTCGCGATCAACCTCGGCTTCGCGGTCGGACCAGCGACGGCAGGATTGCTGGCCGACCATTCCTTTCTCTATGTCTTCGTCGGCGACGCGGTGACGTCGTTCGTCTACGGCGTCGTGGCACTCGTCGCGCTGCCGCACGGAATCCGCTCCAGCGCGAAAGAGGAAAAGCGGAATGAAGGATTGCGGCACGCGCTCGGCGATCGCGCATTCGTCTACTTTCTCGCCGCCACGCTCTGCCTCACCTGGATCGAATTCCAGATGCATTCGACGCTGCCGCTGCACATCTCGGCGATGGGCTACTCCGCGAAAACGTACGGGCTGCTGATGTCGATCAACGGCGTGATGATCGTGTTGTTCGAGCTGCTGCTCACGTCGTGGACGCAGAAGTTTCCGCCGCGGCCGATGATCGCGCTCGGCTACGGATTGACCGCGGTCGGTTTCGCGATGACCGGCATCGCCATGGGCATCCCGATGCTCGCAATGACGGTCGTGATCTGGACGCTGGGCGAGATGCTGTACGCGCCGGTGACCGGCGCCTTCGTGACCGGCCTCGCGCCGGAGCGCTATCGCGGCCGCTACATGGGGCTCTGGCACTCGACGTGGTCCGTCGGCATGCTGGTCGGACCCGCCATGGGAACGTGGCTGTATGACAAGAATCCGAACGCGCTCTGGATTGCGTGTCTCGTGATCGGCGCCGCCTCGGCCCTCCTCGCGCTGATCAACCCCGCGCGCCGCAGCGCGACCAGCCCGATCGCAGAGCCGACGCAGTAGCAGCGAAACTCCCTTACAATAACTGCCATGCCCCGTAAGCTCGTGCTCCTCGCGCTTCTCCTCGTCACGTCCATCGCCTCCGCGCGCGTCCGCTCCGTCGCTCATCCGGGAGGCCGGCTCGACGCGGCAACCGTCAACGGAATCATCACCGGCGTGAACGGCGACGTCGTCAGCATCGCCGATGGCCTGGTGACGATCGATACGAGCGAGGCGCGCGTGGTCGGCGAGCTCGAGATCGGCATGCTGCTCTTCGCAACGGTTCGCCCGTCAGCCGATGCGAATGCGCCGCTGCGCGCGACGATGGTCGCGACCACGCGCCTCTCCGACGCGAGCCTGACCGGACCGCTCGACAGCGTCGACACGACCGCGCGGACACTGACGCTCCTCGGCCGCACGATCGAGATCACCGACGACACGAGCTTCGGCAACGCGAGCGGCCTCAACGAACTGCTGCCGAATCAACTCGTCTTCGTGCAGGCCGAAGTCCTCGGCGGCCGCCTCGTGGCCACCAACGTGATGGTGCTCGCGCGCGTCACTCCGAGCGTGCGCACGCTGCACGGCACCGTGAAAAGCATCGGCGACCACGCGTGGGTCATCGCGCGCGACGGTGAGAGCGACGTGACCGTCGCCATCGATTCGCGCACGCGCATCGCCGGCGCGCCGAAAGTCGGCGACACCGTCGACGTCATCTACACCGTCGACAACGCGCACACATTCGTCGCCGTCGCGATCGTGAAGCTCGATCGCCCGACCATCCCCGGCATCCCGCAGGTCACGCGCATCAGCGGACGCGTTCGCACCATGGACGCGTCGACGTGGACCATCGCCCGCGAACAGGGCGGCGGCGACGTGCAGGTCGCCGTCGACGCACGCACGCAGATCCAGCCCGGCATCACCGTCAACGATCGCGTGGAAGTGCTCGCGCGCCAGAACGAGAACGGAACGCTGACCGCGTTCGTGATCGTGAAGCGACCGTAAAGCGCGTTTTTCTGGTGGAGCGGCGGGGGGGGGGGC
>DASVRB010000091.1:0-4331 GCA_036388835.1 Thermoanaerobaculia bacterium
CGCGCGGCACGCTCTGGATCGCTGCCACCAGCGGCGATCCGAACGTCAGCCGCGTGACCGCAACACGCCTCGCGGAAAAAGGGGTCGAGTTCGTCGACGCGCCGGTGACCGGCGCGATCGTCGGAGCCGAAAACGCGACGCTCACGATCATGATGGGCGGCAGCGCCGACAACGTCGCGCGCGCGAAAGAGATCCTGCGCCTCAACGGCAAAACGCTCATTCACGTCGGCGACGTCGGCGCCGGCCACGCCATCAAAGTGCTGACGAACTCGATCATGGCCGCGACGGTCTGGATCACGTCCGAATGCCTGCTCCTCGCGAAAGAGCTCGGCATCGACATGAAGACCGCGTTCGAAGTGACGAACGCCGGCAGTGGCCGCTCGAACGCATCCGAGAACCTCCTGCCGATGCGCTTGCGCGATCACCAGTGGCCGCTCGTCTTCAAGCTCGCGCACCACGACAAAGACATTCGCATCGCCGCCTCGCTCGCGCATCAGCAGCACGCATCGACGCCGATGCTCGCCCTCACACAGCAACTCTATTCAGGCGCGCTCCACCAACTCGGCGAGAACGCGGATTACATCGAAGTGGCGAAGATCGTGGCGAAGATGAATGGGAAGAGCTGGGAGTGAGGGAGCGCCGTTGTTAGTTGTCGGTTGTCAGTTGTCTGTGCCTCAGGGCTGCGGACGGCAGACAACCGACAACCGACAACATCTCGTCGTGGCGCGAGAGCCCGAAGCCGCACATTCACTGCGCCAACTACACTAGGGGAACACCATGCTTCCTGGAGCCCAGAAAGATTCGCAGATCGTCACGAGTGAGTGGCAGTCGTTGCGGCGTCCGATCGACGGCGTCGTTGCGCGCGAAGTGCTGCATGTGCCGCGCGATCACGGCGTGATCACCGAGATGTTTCGGCCGGAGTGGGATCCGACCGGGCTGCCGGTCGTGCACATCTATCAGTCGCGTCTTTTTCCCGGCGCGATCGGTGCGTGGAGCTGCCACACGAAGTCGATCGATCGGCTGTTCGTCAATCAGGGCCACGTGAAGCTCGTGTTGTACGACGCGCGCGAGGAGAGCAGCACGCATGGAGCGCTGATGGAGCTGCACGTCGGCGATGCGCGTCCTACGTTTCTCGTGCTGCCGACCGGTGTGTGGCACGGACTGCAGAACGTCGGGTCCACCGAGGCGCTGATGCTGAATTTTCCGACCCGCGCGTACGACTACGGAGATCCCGATCACTGGCGTTTGCCGTACGACTCGCCCGAGATTCCGTACACGTGGGGACCGGGCGGCGGCGCGCGTCTGCGCAACGATCACAAACAGGCGAGGTAGTCGCGCCTAGAACGTGCCGCGATACAGACCGCCGTCGATCTGCAGCGACGCGCCGGTCACGTACGACGCGCGCTCGCTGCAGAGAAACGCAACCACGTTCGCGAATTCCTCGGGACGCCCATAGCGTCCCATCGGAATGACCTGCTCGGATTTGCGCAGGTACTCCTCGGGCGTGATGCCCTGGTCTTTCGCGCGAATCTCGCTGAGCTGCTTCTGACGATCGGTGAGGAAGTGTCCCGGCAGCACGGCGTTCACCGTGATGCCGTCGCGCGCGACCTGATCGGCGAGCGTTTTCGTCAGAGCAGAAATGCCGGCGCGCAAGGTCGAGCTGACGGTCAGCAACTCCACCGGCTGCTTCGCAACGAACGACGTCAGATGAACGATGCGGCCCCACTTCCGCTCCTGCATGCCGGGGATCGCGAGACGCGAGAGGCGGACGACATTCATCAGCGTCGAATCGATCCCGCTCTGCCACTGCTCTTCCGTCAGCTTCATGAACGGCGCGGCGGGAGGGCCGCCGGTGTTCGTGACGACGATGTCGACCTGCCCAAACTGCGCGACCGTTTCGTCGAACCAGCGCTGCAGATCGGCCGCGCTCGAAACATCGCATGCGATCGCCAGCGCGTCGTTGCCGAGGGCGTCGCGCACCGGTTCGAGAGCCTCGAGCGAGCGGGAGCAGATCGAGAGGCGGCAGCCCTCGGCCGCCAGCGCCACGGCGATGGCGCGGCCGAGTCCTTTCGATGCAGCGGCGACCATCGCGACGCGGTTGCGAATGCCTAAATCCATCGACCGCCGACGATATCATCCAGCCCGCGGTGACTGCGGTCGCCGCACTCCAGAGCGATGAAATCCGACGAGAGCTGTCCCAACTGCCAGTCGTACAAAATCCGCCGCGGCGGCACCACCATCTGGATCGTTTACGTCGTGCTGATCGCGGCCGCGCTGCCGGCCGTGCTCGTGTTTCAGCTCAACGCCGCGATCGTCGCGGCGATCATGCTCGCGGCGATTGCGCTCGCGCATCTGCTGCTGAATCAGCGCGTCTGTGTCGACTGCGGCCACCAGTGGCGAGGCTGAACCGCGCTTCGCGAGCGGCCGGGCGGGATGACAACTGCGTCAATCCGTGTTAATTGCCCGCTGACGCAATGCCCGACCCTCAGTACATCCGCAATTTTTCGATCATCGCCCACATCGACCACGGCAAGACCACCTTGTCGGACCGGCTGCTTCAGCAGACCGGCGCGGTCGAGCAGCGCGACATGCACGAGCAGATGCTCGACGACATGGACCTCGAGCGCGAGCGCGGCATCACGATCAAGGCGCGCGCCGTCACGCTGCAGTACCGCGCGAAGGACGGGCACGACTACACGTTCAACCTGATCGACACGCCGGGCCACGTCGACTTCAGCTACGAAGTCTCGCGCAGCCTCGCCGCGTGCGAAGGGGCCATCCTGGTCGTCGATGCGACGCAGGGCGTCGAAGCGCAGACGCTCGCGAACAGCTATCTCGCCATCGAGAACGATCTCGCCATCTTCGCGGTCATCAACAAAGTCGATCTGCCGTCTGCCGATCCCGAGCGCGTGCGCGAGCAGATCGAGAACGTGATCGGTCTCGACGCGCATGACGCGGTGCTCGCGTCGGCGAAAGCGGGCATCGGCGTCGCCGAGACGCTCGAGAAAATCGTGACGAGCATTCCGGCGCCGAAAGGCGATCCGAATGCGCCGCCGCGCGGCCTGCTGTTCGACTCCTGGTACGACCCGTATCGCGGCGTCGTCTGTCTCGTGCGAATGATCGACGGCGAGCTGCGCCGCGGCATGAAGATCAAGTTCATGTCGACCGGTCGCGAGTACGAGATCACGGAAATGGGGATCTTCACGCCGAAGCCGAAAGCGATTCAGTCGCTCGGCGTAGGCGAAGTCGGCTTCATCTCCGCCAACATCAAAGACATCGTGCAGGCGAAGATCGGCGACACCATCACCGAGGCCAAACAGAATCCGGAGATGCTGCCGGGCTTCCAGGAAGTGAAGCCGATGGTGTTCGCCGGCCTCTTTCCCATCATCACCGAGGAGTACGAAAACCTCCGCGACGCGGTCGGCAAGCTGAAGCTGAACGACGCCTCGTTTTCGTTCGAGCCGGAGAACTCTCTCGCCCTCGGATTCGGCTTCCGCTGCGGCTTTCTCGGCCTGCTGCACATGGAGATCATCCAGGAGCGGCTCGAGCGCGAGTTCAATCTCGAGCTGCTCACCACCGCGCCCGGTGCGCGCTACCGCGTGACGCTGACGAACGGCGACGTCATCGAGGTCGAGAACCCGCAGAAGCTCCCCGATCCGGCCAACATCCGGATGATCGAAGAGCCGTTCTTCGAAGTGACCATTCTGTCGACCGATGAATTCGTCGGACCGATCATCGCGCTGGCCATCGATCGCCGCGGCACGCAGAAGAAGCTCGAATACGTCTCCGCGAATCGCGTGATGATCGTGTACGACATGCCGCTCAACGAAGTCATCCTCGACTTCTTCGACAAGCTCAAGTCGATCTCGCGCGGCTACGCGTCGCTCGACTATCAGTTCATCGGCTATCGCGAGAGCGATCTCGTGAAGATGGACATCCTGGTGAACGGCGAGCCGCTCGACGCGCTCTCGCTGATCGTGCACAAGGACAAAGCCTTCCCGCGCGGAAAGATGCTCGTCGAGAAGATGAAGGAGTTCATCCCGCGGCAGATGTTCGAGGTCGCGCTGCAGGCGGCGATCGGAAATCGCGTCGTTGCGCGCGAGACCGTGAAGGCGCTGCGCAAGAACGTCCTCGCAAAGTGCTACGGCGGCGACATCTCGCGCAAACGCAAACTCCTCGAGAAGCAGAAGGAAGGCAAGAAGCGGATGAAGCGCGTCGGCAAAGTCGAGATCCCGCAGGAAGCATTCCTCGCGGTGCTGAAGATCGACTAGCGACACCGCTCTGGTGGAGCGGCGGGCTTCAGCCCGCCGGACTCCCGCGGCAGGTCGGCG
>DASVRB010000092.1:0-14068 GCA_036388835.1 Thermoanaerobaculia bacterium
GTGTTTGCAATCGCCGGAAACGATTTCCCGCAACTGGTGAAGGCGGCCGGCTTCGCGTTCAGCGATCCCGTGGCCGCCGCGCGCGAAACCGTACGCTCGTTGCGGGAAACGGAGCGGGTGGACGCGGTTGTGATGATTGGACATCAGCACGCCGAGGCCGACTACGAGCTGGCCAGACAAGTCCCCGGCATCGACCTCATTTTCGGGACGCACAGTCATCTGAAGCGCGAGCTGACGCAGATTCCCGGGACGCGCACCTGGTTCATTTCTCCGTCGCAATACCTGACCTACATCAGTTGGGTCGAGCTCCGGTTCGCGGACGGAAAACTCGGTGCAATCGACGGCGCACTGGTGCCGGTAGACGACCGCATGCGCGAGAACCGCGCCGTCACGCAGAAAGTCGCCCGCCTGCAGCGCGAGCTCGAGCGCGATCCTCAATACAGCGCTCTTTTTGCTCCGATCGCCACGCTCGAGCGGCCGTTATCCGTCGCGCAGATTGCAGAGCGGGCATTGGCAGTCATGCGCGACGCCGCACGCGCCGAGGTGGCCATTTCCACGACCAGCAGCTTCAGACGAGCACTTCCCGCCGGCACCCTCACCCCCGAGCTCCTGCGCGCCGCCATGCCCTACGACAACGAAATCGTCGTCTGCACCATGTCGGGAGCCGATCTGCAACGGCTCAGTGCGGAGTCTGTTGTCTCCACCGCCGCGCCTCTCATTGCCACCCAGACCTACCGCACTGCCACGACTGACTACCTCGCCAATCGCGAGAAACTGCAATGCGAGAAAACGGGATTGCGCGTGAGGAGTGAGCTTCTGCCGCGGCTGAAAGAGTAAAAGCGCATTTGGAGTGCGGCGACGCCAGTCGCCGCTTTCACTAGCCGCGGCAAGGCCGCGGCGCTCCAAACGTTTCCGCCTCGCCTGAAAGAGTCAAAGCGGCGACTAGCGTCGCCGCACTCCAAATCTCTACAACCAACCCTTGTCTCTCGCGATCCGCGCCGCTTCGACGCGGTTTCCTGCGCCTAGTTTGCTGATGGCTTCAGACAGGTAGTTGCGCACTGTCCCCTCGGATAAATGCAGGGTGGAGGCGATGTCGGCGCTGGTCTGGCCGTCGCCGGCCATGCGCAGGACCTGGCGTTCGCGGTCGGTGAGCGGGTCGGGCTCGCTCCACGCTTCAGCGGCGAGCTCGGGGTCGATGACCCGTCCTCCCGTTTTGACGCGGCGTACCGCATTCGCGAGTTGTTCGGAGGGGGAATCTTTGAGCAGATAGCCCGATGCTCCCGCTTCGAGCGCGCGGCGCAAATAGCCGCCGCGTGCGAACGTCGTCAGGATGATGACCCGCGTCGGCAGCGCCTCGCGTTTGATTGCGGACGCGAGCTCGAGGCCGGTCATGCGCGGCATTTCGATGTCGGTGAGGACGACGTCCGGTTTTTGCGCGCGGCAGATCGCGAGCGCTTCTTCACCGTCGCGTGCGCGGCCGATGACTTCGATGTCCCCTTCGATTTCCAGCAGCGCCGCGAGCGCGCCGAGGACCATCTTCTGATCTTCCGCGACCACGATGCGGATCATGCGCTCTGTTCCTGCACGCTCACCACGTTGAGCGGCAGCACGACGCTCAGCGTCGTGCCGCGCCGTCCGTCGCGCGTCAGCGAGCCGCCGAGCACCGCCACCCGCTCGCGCATGCCGGTCAGGCCGCTGCCGAACGGCGCGTTTCCGCCGCGGCCGTCGTCCGCAATCGTCAGCGTGCAGTCGTTCCCCGAGACCGCTACCGTCGCTTTGCAATGGCGCGCGCCGGCGTGGCGCACGATGTTCGTGATCGCTTCACGCAATGCGAGGCAGAGCACCGCCTCGTGTGACGCCGGCAGTTGCACGTTCGGCGTCGACGACTCGAACGTCACGCCTGCGCTCGAGAGCGCACTGCGTGCATGTTGCAGCTCCGCCTGCAGACCGCCGGAGCGGTAGCCGATGACGGCGGAGCGCACTTCCGCCAGCGCCTCGCGCGCGATCCGCTCCACGTCGCGAATTTCATCGCGCGCGCGATCGGGATCGCGGTCCGCCAGCTTCGACGCGAGCTCCGACTTCAGGATCACGAGCGACAGCGTGTGCCCGAGGAGATCGTGCAGGTCGCGCGCGATCCGCTCGCGCTCCGCCAGCTTCGCCAGGTGCTCGATCTCGTCGCGTGCAATGCGCAGACGCGCATTGGAGCGATTGACCTGCGCGTAATGAATGTTGATGCCGCCGACCAGCAGCGCGAACACGATCGGCCAGCTCGAGCTGATCGGATCGCGCTGCAGGACCAGCGCCTCGATCGCCGCAATGATCGCAATCGCGATCACGCCCGCGGCCGCGCGGCGCTGCGGCTCGAATTGCGCGACCATCCCGGCGGCGAAAATGAAGAACGTCCCCGCCGCATGCGACACCGGCCAGCACGCAATGCCGAGCAGCACGGTTGCCGCTGTAATGAGGATCAGCTCACGCCCGCGCACCCAGTAGCTGCGCAGATAGAGGATGCAGAACACGACCGTCACGCCGATGTGCAGCGTCCACCCGTACGCATTCGCGAGCCTGCTGCTGAAGAGCGGTGCGAACGTGAACGGCAGCAGGTAGATCAGCCAGGCGAATGGCGTCCAGCCGAGGTCCTTGTTCTGTGGGATGAGCCGCATCATCGAAGTCACTCAGTGTATGCCTCAGACCAAGGCGGCGCCGGTCTCGCGGCGATAGCCGAGGTACGCGATGCCGGCGAACAGGAGCGCCGATGCGGCCATTACGCCGACGTGCAGCAGGAGCGGCTCGCCGCGCGACGCGCCGATCGTGCGGAGAGCGAGCTGCGAAAAGTGATACGGCGGCATGACGTACGCGAATTTCTGCAGCCCCTCGGGGAGGAACTGAATCGGCACCCACAATCCCGAGATCATCGCCATCGGCAGGTAGATCACGTTGACGATCGGCGCGGCGCTGCTCGGCCCCGCTATGAAACCGACCGCCAGACCAAGTGCGCAGAAGGTGATCGAGCCGGCGATACAAGTCGCGAACAGGCTCACTGCTTCGACAGGCGAGAGCGAGACCTTCGTGAACAGCGCCGCCATCGTGAACAGCAGCAGCATGACGATCGCGCTGAAAATCATCGCCATCGCCAGTTTCGCGACAAAGTACGACGCGATCGGCATCGGCGTCGTTCGTTTCGCTTCGAGCCAGCCGTGGCCGCGCTCGACCGCCACCGTCACGCCGAACCCGAACAGCGCCGCCCCGATCACGCCGAACGTGCCGTACGTGGCGAGGAGGTACTCCGCCATCTTCACGTTTCCGGTCTGTTTCCCGCCGAACATCACGCCGAAGAAGTAATAGAAGATGACCGGGAAGAGGATGGTCGGCAACGCATACGCCGGATTGCGCAGCGCCTTGAGGAATTCGTATTTCGCTTCGAGCAGGTACGTTCTCATTTCGGCTCCAATCACACCGCGACCAGTTCAATGAATGCGTCTTCGAGCGTGCCGGCTTCGCCTTTGATCTCGTGCGGCGTGCCTTGCGCGACGATGCGCCCTTTGTCGAGCACGACGACCCGCTGCGCGAGCGCTTCGGCCTCGGCGAGGTAGTGCGTGGTCAGCAGCACCGATTTGCCGCGCGCGACGAACGCGCGCACCTGTTTCCAGAGCGCCCGCCGCGCTTCGACGTCGAGGCCGGTGGTCGGCTCGTCGAGCACCAACAGATCGGGATTGCCGCAGAGCGCGAGCGCGAACAGGACGCGCTTCTGCTGTCCGCCCGAAAGCTGACCGAACTTGCGGCGCTCGAGCCCCGTCAGACCGGCCGCTTCGATGACTTCGTCGAGCGGCAGCGGGTTGGGGTAGTAGCTGGAGAAGAGATGAATGTGCTCGCGCACACGCAGCGTCTCCGGTACACGCCCGATCTGCAGCACCGCGCCCATGCGCGCGCGAACGGCCGCATTGCGTGGATCGCCGCCAAAGAGCCGCACGCTCCCGGAGTCAGGCCGCACGAGGCCAAGGAGCGTGCGAACGGTGGTCGTCTTTCCGGCGCCATTCGCGCCAAGCAGCGCGACCACCTCGCCGGGATGGATGGTCAGATCGAGCCCATGCAGCGCCACCGTCGCGCCATAGCTCTTCGTCACACTGCTGAATTGCGCCGGGATGTCATTCATGCACCCCACGATGCGCCCGCGGCGCGCAGAGCAACACTGGAGAAGGTCAGGAAGGGGAGGTGACGAGTGTCATGCCGGTGCGGCGGTGCCTCGGTGCCTCGGAGTTCCTCGGGTTCCTCGGTTCCTCGGTTCCTCGGGTTCCTCGGTTCCTCGGAGTCTCGGGTTCCTCGGGTCCCTCGGTTCCTCGGAGTCCCTCGGTTCCTCGGGTTCCTCGGAGTCTTCGGTCGTTCGTCGGTTCCTCGGAGTGCTGCGGTGTCCCCCTTCTTGTCATCCCGAGCGTAGCGAGGGAACTGGGAGGGTGGGGCGGCATGCACGTGTTTCGCGCCCCGCCCGCCCAGTTCCCTCGCTACGCTCGGGCTGACAGATGGATAAGGAGTCGGTGCAGGACGGAGGGCTTCGAGGCTGAGGAACTCCGAGGAACCGAGGAACCGAGGAACCGAGGAACCCGAGGAACCCGAGGAACCCTCTATTGACCCACAACCTCTCCTGACTATGATGGCGCCCGGATGTCTTCTGCGCTCAGCGCTTTCTCTTCCGACACCCCCCACATCGAGGTGAGCTCCGAATGACGTGGTTCGGGAACTTTTACCGCTCTTCGATCGGCAAAAAAGCGGTCATGGCCATTACCGGTCTGATCCTTTTTGGCTGGATCTTTCTGCACATGGTCGGCAACCTCAAGCTGTACACGGGGGCCGTCCACATGAACGAGTACGCGCATTTCCTGCGGGCCATGGGCGCGCCGGCGGTGCCGGAATCGGGCGTGTTGTGGCTGATGCGCCTGCTGCTGCTCGCGTGCGTCGTGTTTCACATTCACGCGGCGTATGCGCTGACGCAGATGAGCCGCCGCGCGCGGCCGGTCGACTACAGCCGCCGTGACTATGTGAAGGCCTCGTACGCCTCGCGCACCATGCGCTGGGGCGGCGTGATCATCCTGCTCTTCATCATCTATCACGTGCTGCACCTGACCACCGGCCATACGCACCACGATTTCGTGAAGGACGACGCGTACGGGAACGTCGTCAAAGGATTTCAGGTGTGGTGGGTCGCGGCGGTCTACATCATCGCGAACCTCGCCCTCGGCCTGCACCTCTATCACGGCGTCTGGGCGATGTTCGGTTCGGTCGGCCTGATCAATCCGCGCATCGAAGCGTGGCGCCGCGTGTTCGCGACCTCCTTCGCCGCGATCATCACCCTCGCCAACATCTCGTTTCCGCTGGCCGTACTGACGGGGATCGTGCGATGACCATTCGACTCGACAGCAAAATCCCGCCGGGGCCGCTCGCACACAAGTGGGAGTACGCGAAGTCGCATTACAAGCTGGTCAACCCGGCCAATAAACGCAAGTACGACATCATCGTGGTCGGCGCGGGCCTCGCCGGCGCCTCCGCGGCTGCAACCCTCGGCGAGCTCGGTTACAACGTCAAATGTTTCGTCTACCACGACTCGCCGCGCCGCGCGCACTCGATCGCCGCACAGGGGGGCATCAACGCGGCGAAGAATTACCGCAACGACGGTGATTCGATTTACCGCCTCTTCTACGACACCATCAAAGGCGGCGATTACCGCGCCCGTGAAGCGAACGTGCATCGCCTCGCCGAGCTCTCGGTCAACATCATCGACCAGGCGGTCGCGCAGGGCGTGCCGCTCGCGCGCGAGTACGGCGGCGCGCTCGAGAATCGCTCGTTCGGCGGCGTGCAGGTCTCGCGTACGTTTTACGCGCGCGGACAGACAGGCCAGCAGTTGCTCCTCGGCGCGTTCCAGGCGCTCGAGCGCCAGATCGCCCTCGGCACCGTCAAGCAGTACAACCGCTACGAAATGCTCGATCTGGTCGTCGTCGACGGCCACGCCAAAGGCATCATCACCCGCAACCTGATCACCGGAAAAATCGAGGCGCACGCGGCGGATGCCGTCGTCCTCGGCACCGGCGGTTACGTCAACGTTTTCTATCTCTCGACGAACGCCAAAGCGTCCAATGCGACCGCCATCTGGCGCGCGCACAAGCGCGGCGCCGCGTTCGCGAATCCCTGCTACACGCAGATCCATCCCACCTGCATTCCGCAGAGCGGCGAATATCAGTCGAAGCTCACGCTGATGTCCGAGTCACTGCGCAACGACGGCCGGATCTGGGTGCCGAAAGCGCAGGGCGACAAACGCGCCGCGAAGGACATTCCGGAGTCGGAGCGCGACTATTACCTCGAGCGCAAATACCCGAGCTTCGGCAACCTCGCGCCGCGCGACATCGCTTCGCGCGCCGCAAAAGAAGCGTGCGACGACGGCCGCGGAATCGGTCCCTCGGGACGCGGGGTCTATCTCGATTTCGCCGACGCGATCAAGCGCCTGGGGCGCAAGGTCATTGAAGAGCGTTACGGCAATCTCTTCGAGATGTACCACGACATTACGGCCGAAGATCCGTACGAGATGCCGATGCGCATCTATCCGGCGCCGCACTATTCGATGGGCGGTCTGTGGGTCGACTACAACCTCATGTCGAACGTGCCGGGCCTGTATGTGATCGGCGAGGCGAATTTCTCCGATCACGGTGCGAACCGCCTCGGCGCCAGCGCACTGATGCAGGGACTCGCGGACGGCTATTTCGTCCTGCCGGTCACGATCGGCGATTACCTCGCCGAGCAGTTCGGCAAGAAAGTGCCGGCGACGCACGCCGCGTTCGCCGACGCCGAGGCTGCAGTGCGCCAGCGCATGACGCGCCTGCTGGACGCGAAAGGCACTCGCAGCGTCGATTCGTATCACCGCGAGCTCGGCGGAATCATGTGGGATTACTGCGGCATGGCGCGGACCGCCGAGGGGCTGCAGAACGCCACTGGGATGATCCGCGAATTGAAAGAACGTTACTGGCGCGACGTGCGCGTGCTCGGTGGCGGCGAGGAGCCGAACCAGGCGCTCGAAAAAGCGGGCCGCGTGGCTGATTTCTTCGAGCTCGCGGAGCTCATGTGCATCGACGCGCGGCATCGTGAAGAATCGGCCGGCGGCCACTTCCGCACCGAATACCAGACCGCAGACGGCGAGGCGCAGCGCGACGACGAGAAGTTCCTCTATGTCGGCGCGTGGGAGCACAAAGGCGACGGCGTCGAGCCGGTGCTGCACAAAGAGCCGCTGCTGTACGAGGAAGTGAAGCTGGCCACCAGGAGCTACAAATAGGAGTCCCTCGGAGTCCCTAGGGTTCCTCGGAGTTCCTCGGAGTGGCGGCACAACCACTCCGAGGAGCTCCGAGGGACTCCGAGGAACTCCAAGGAACCAGGGAGAATCATGGACCTCACACTCCACGTCTGGCGACAGAAATCGCGGGAAGCCGAGGGGCGTCTCGTTACGTATCGCGCCGAAAACATCAGCTCCGATGCCTCCTTTCTGGAGATGCTCGACGTCGTCAACGAGCGCCTCATTGAAAAAGGGGAAGAGCCGATCCACTTCGAGCACGACTGCCGCGAAGGGATCTGCGGCTCGTGCGGAATGATGATCAACGGCGTCGCGCACGGCCCGGTCGGCGGCACCGCCACCTGCCAGTTGCACATGCGCCATTTCACTGACGGGCAGGACGTCGTCGTCGAGCCGTGGCGCGCACGCGCGTTCCCCGTCATCAAAGACCTCATCGTCGATCGCAATCCGCTCGACAAAATCATCGCCGCCGGCGGCTACATCTCCGTCAATACCGGCAGCGCGGTCGAGGCGAACACACTTCCGATCCCCAAGCCGATTCAGGAAATGTCGATGGACGCCGCGGAATGCATCCAGTGCGGCGCCTGTGTCGCGCAATGCCCCAACGGCGCCGCGCACCTGTTCACCGCCGCCAAAGTTTCACACCTCGGACTCCTGCCGCAGGGACAACCGGAGCGTTACGAGCGCGTGGTGAACATGGTCAATGTGATGGAGGAGTATTTCGGCAACTGCACCTTCTTCCGCGAATGCGAAGCAGTCTGCCCGAAAGAAATCTCCACGCAATTCATCCAGCGGATGAACAAAGACTTCATCGCCGCCAAATTCAAGTCGTGGAAAGAACCGACCACGACCAGCGACAAATCAGAAGCGAAGTGATGCGAAAAGCGGCGACGAAAGTCGCCGCTTTTTTGGAGTGCGGCGACGCCAGTCGCCGCTTTGACTCTGGAGCGCGGTGCATCCCCCTCTGTCCCGAGCGTAGTCGAGCGACCTGGGAGGGAGGGGCGCGATGCAAATGCCTTCCGCGACCCGCCCACCCAGGTCCCTCACTACGCTCGGGATGACAGGTGGGTGCGGCTCGCAGCAATACGCGGCCTACGTTCCCCCACCCACCTGCTGCGCCATCCGCGCGTGCTCCTGCAGAATCGGCAGCGTGCGTGTGGCGAAGGCCTTGATCTCCGGGTCCGTTGCTTGCGCGGCGCCGTTCTGGAACAACTGCAGCGCGGTGTTGTGGTCGCTGACCATGTGCTGCATGTAGGCGCGATCGAACTCCGCGGCGCTCAGGCCCTGCAGATGCTCGAGGCCCTGCTGGTGCGTCCCCGCGAGCTCCGCCGGCAGGACGAGGCCCTTGGCCGTGGCGAGTTGCGAGAGCTCGGCGTTCGATTTCGTGTGATCGGTGAGCATGCGCTGCGCGAACGCTTTCACCTGTGCGTTCTCGGACCTTTGCAGAGCGAGATTCGCGAGCTGCACTTCGGAGAGTCCGCTCATGCCGGCGTTGGCCACGAACTCTTTGTCTTCAGGCGACGCGCTGCTGACCGTGCCGCCGGTGACGCCGGTCGTGGTGGCGGCCTGCGGCGTCGTCTGCTGGACCGACTGCACGCTGCCGGTCGTCTGGGTCTCGGGGGTGCCGGAGGTGTTCTCGCTGCCGCCGCATGCGGCGAGCAACGCGACACAGCCCGCTGCGATGAATCGGTTCGTCATTGCAAAACTCCTTGGTGAACGAGCCGTGCAGGAGAAGTGCCGGGGCGCTATCATTCGCGCTCCTTTGGGTCCGTTCGAACAACTCACTTCTGAAGCTTCGCGCGTGCTCGGCGTGCCGGCCGCATGGATCGGCTTTCTCACCGGCGACGGCGAAGAGATCGTCGCCGCGACGGGATCGAAGCCGCGCCACATGCAGGCCGACTCCTCGTTCGCGATGCGCATCGCCTCCGCGACCGACCTGGTGGTGGTCCGCGATACGAGCAGCGACGCGCGCTTCTCCTCGCATCCGCTGGTGGTCGCGCCGCCGCACGTCCGCTTCTATGCAGGCGCGCCGATCTTCAATGCAGACGGCGCATTCGCCGGCGCGCTCTCGGTGCTCGACCGCGCGCCGCGCGAGCTGTCGATCGAACAGGCCGCGCTGTTGCGAAGCCTTGCGCGCGAAGCGACGCAGGAGCTGCGGCATCGCGAGCAGCTCAGCGAAGCGAACGACCGCTTCCGCGATTTCTTCGAACAAACGAGCGACCTCGTTCTGAGCGTCGGCCCCGACGGCGCGCTGCTGCATGCGAACGAAGTGGCGCACGCGGCCCTCGGCATCACGCGCGGCACGCCGCTCGTCCGCTCGGTCGACCCGGAGCGCCGCGCCGAGGTGCGTGAGGCGCTGATGCGTGTCTTCGAGAGCGGCCAGGCCGAGCGCGTCGAGACCGCATTCGTCACGCCGCGCGGCAATCGCATCACGCTCGAAGGATGGCTCCGTCCGAAAGTCATCGACGGCCGCACCCTCCTCGCGCGCGTGGTCTTCCGCGACGTCACCGACCGCAAGCAATTCGAGGCGGAGCTCGGAAACGCGCGCGATGCCGCGCTCGAAGCAGCGCGCGCAAAGACGCAGTTCCTCACCAACGTCAGTCACGAGATCCGCACGCCGATGAACGGCATCGTCGGCATGGTCGACCTGCTGCTCGCCACGCCGCTCAACGCCGAGCAGCAGGACTTCGCGCATCAGGCCCGCGCCAGTGCCGAACAACTGCTGTCGATCGTCAACAACATCCTCTACGTGTCGAACCTGCAGGCCGGCTCGCTCGCCTCGAACCTGGTCGACTTCGATCTCTTCCGCACGCTGCAGCGCATCGTGGAAGTGATGAAGGTCGCGGCCCTCGGCAAGGATCTCGACGTCGACCTCGTCTTCGACCCGGCGCTG
Source organism: Thermoanaerobaculia bacterium (assembly GCA_036388835.1). Lineage (GTDB taxonomy): Bacteria > Acidobacteriota > Thermoanaerobaculia > Gp7-AA8 > Gp7-AA8 > QHVT01. The sequence goes on from DASVRB010000092.1 coordinate 10,221, forward strand.
CCTGCCGTCTTCCGTGGCAATCAATCGAAGCTGCGGCACGTCGTGACGAACCTGATGGAGAACGCCATCAAGTTCACCGAATCCGGCCGCGTCGTGCTGACCGTCGGCACGCAGACCGAGACCGAAACGCATCGCGTCGTGCGGTTCGAAGTGCGCGACTCCGGCATCGGCATGTCGGACGAAGAGCGCCTCGCGCTGTTCGAGCGGTTCACGCAGCTCGACGCCACATCGACGCGCCGCTTCGGCGGCGTCGGCCTCGGCCTGGCAACGGCGCGGCATCTCGTCGAAACGATGGGCGGGCTGATCGACGTCGACAGTGCGCCCGGCAAAGGGTCAACGTTCTGGTTCACCGTGCCGTTCGCAAAGTCGGCGGCCGATCGCCGTCCGATCGCCTCGTCCGACCTCGAACTGCGCGGCCGCCGCGTGCTGCTCGTCGACCCGCATCCGAGCAGCCGAAAAATTGCGCGGCATTACCTCGAATCGATCTGGGAAATGCGCGTGGAGACGGTCGACGACACGGAGACGGCGCTGGCGCTGCTGCAGATCGAAGCGTCGCGCGATCCGTTCCTGCTCGCGATTTTCGACTCTGCCGATCCGATCGCGCTCGCGCGGCAGGTCCGCGGCATCGCGTCGATCGCCGGCACGAGCCTGGTCGCGCTGGTCGCCACCGGCAGCATCGTCAATGAAGAACAACTGCGCGTGGCCGGCGTGAACGCGTACACGAGCAAGCCGGTCGGCCAGCAGGAGCTGTTCGATTCCATCGCCAGCGCCCTCGCGCATGAGGCGATCCCGCTCGCGCGCACGGCCGCACCGCAAGCGAGCGGCGATGCGACGCGCGTTTTGTCGGCCGAGGAGCGGCGCAAGGTGCGCGTGCTCCTCGTCGAGGACAACTTCCTCAACATGAAACTAACGATGAGCCAGTTGCAGAAGCTCGGCTTCGACGCCGCGTCCGTCGGCAACGGCCAGGAAGCGCTCGACGCGCTGAGCGGCGATGCGTACGACATCATCCTGATGGATTGCCAGATGCCGATCCTCGACGGCTACCAGGCCACGGCCGAGATCCGCCGCCGCGAGCAGCGCGGCGCCCGCCGCCGCCACATCATCGCCATGACCGCCAACGCACTCGAAGGCGACCGCGAGAAATGCCTCGCCGCCGGCATGGACGATTACCTGGCGAAGCCGACGCGGCACGAGGAGTTGGAGAAGGCGCTCGCGAGATACGTCGCGCGGTGAAGATGTCTCGTCACATCGCGCGACGTCCGTCCCTTCCCGTCATCCTGAGCGTCAGCGAAGGATCTCAAAATGCGACGACCGCACCTTCGTCATCCTGAGCTTTAGCGAAGGATCCCAAAATGCGACGACCGCACCTTCGTCATCCTGAGCTTTAGCGAAGGATCTCAGCGGCGACGGCCGTCGCATTTTGAGATCCTTCGCTCCGCTCAGGATGACGGGAAGAACCTTCGCGCTTACAACAGCCGCCGCAGCGCTCCCGCCAACTTCTCGTAATCCGCCAACTCGTTATAAAGCTGCGCCGAAATACGCAGTAGACGCTGCGGCGGCGCCGGCCACGGCACGATCGGCACCTCGATCCTGTGCTCGAACAACAGCGCGTCCTGCAATGGATCGCCGTAAAGCGACGGTGCAACGCTCTGTGAACCGTCCGGCAGCGGGACCGCGGCCATGGCGCCGAGCATTTCGTCCGGTGCGGGCGGCGCGATTCGCAATGCGTCGCACAAGACATCACGCGCGAGCAATGCCAGCCCGCGATTGCGGCGCATGACCTCGGGCCAGCCGCCGTGCGATTGCATGAACTCCAGCGCGGCGGGGATGCACAACCAGGCGCTCGGATCGAAGGTGCCGGTCCAGTCGAATTCGAGGAGATAGCGGCTGCGATCGGTGCGCGGCGACGAGGCGCCGTGACTGATGGAGACCGGATGGATCGAGCGGCGGCGATTCTCGCGCACGTACAGAAACGCCGCCCCTTTCGGCGCGCAGACCCATTTGTGCAGGTTGCCGGTGTAATACGCCGCGCCGAGGTCGCGGACGTTCAGCGGCAGAAATCCAGGCGCGTGCGCGCCGTCGATCAGCGTGTCGACGCCGCGATTCGCCAGCTCCTTCACCAGTCGCTCGACCGGCAGGATGAGCGCGGTCTGGCTGGTGACGTGATCGATGAGGAAGAGGCGCGTCCGCTCCGTGACCGCAGCGAGCACGCGCTCGATCACCACTTCCGCGGATTCGATGGGGAAGGGGAGGTCGACCACGACCACCTTCGCTCCGGCAATGCCGGCCACGTAATCGAGCGCATTGCGCGACGCGCCGTACTCCTGCGACGTCAACAGCAATTCGTCGAACTTGTCGAGATCGAGCGAGCGCAACGCCGCATTCACGCCGGCCGTGGCATTGGGGACGAACGCCACCCCTTCCGCATCAGCACCGATGAACTGCGCGAGCGTCTGCCGCGCCTCATCGAGCAGCGGCTCGAGCTCGCGGACGAAGAAGCGCACCGGCTCCCGCTCCATCTGCGCCCGAAATTCGTTCTGTTTCTCGAGCACCACCCGCGGCGTCGCGCCGAACGAACCGTGGTTGAGGAAAGTGATGTCGGGGTCGAGCGTCCAGTGATGCTTCATGTCGCGACTCTATCCGCGTTTGGAGTGCGGCGACGCCAGTCGCCGCTTTCACTCGTCGCTGCGATGCCGCGATGCCGGCAGCCTTGCTGCCGGCTAGGAAAGTGGCCTTGCCACCGCACTCCAAATCTCCGCGACACCTCCGCGAAACGTCTCTTCCTCCGTCAACAACGACAGCACGAGATGTCCCTCGCGATCGAAATCGAAGAAATACCCCGGCTGCACGACGACGCCGCGGTCGAGCAGCATGAGCGCCAGCTCCTCGTCGCTCATCAGTCGCGGCACGCGCAGCACCGCCGACCACCCGCCCTCCACCGGCAGCACCCGCACCGCCGGCGTATCGGCGAACGCGGCACGTAACGCATCGAGATTTGCGCGCGTGCGTGCGGAGATCGACGCGCGAATGCGCGGCGCAATCCGGAGCAGTTCGGGCAGCGCAACCTGCACGGGCGTCGCAACGGAGAGGAAGTTGTCGGCAATCAACTCCAGCGCGTCGAGCGCCTCCCGTTTGCCGGGACCGCTCACCCGGATCCAGCCGAGCTTGAAGTGCGGCAGGCCTGCCGATTTCGAGAGCCCGCCGAGAGTGAACGTCAGGACGTCGTGGCGGACGAACGAGCTGCCCGCGCCTTCCAGCGGATAGTCGAGAAACACCTCGTCGCTGATGATCGGGATGCCGTGCGACGCGAGCGCATCCTGCTCCGCGGCACTCACATACGACCCGGTCGGATTGTTCGGATTCACCACCACGATCGCGCGCACGCGCGCGTCGACCGGCAGGTCGTGAATCTCCCACCGCCGATGAAACTCCAGTGGAAAGAAGCGGAGCTCCACCAGCTCCATCGAGGCGAGATGTTCGAGCAGCGGATACGACGGCCTCGCCGTCAGCACCACGTCGCCCGGATCGGTCAGCAGCTTGAAGAGAAACGAGTACGCCTCGCTGGTCGACGCCGTGAGCAACAGCTCGTCCGGATCGCATTGAAGCTGCGCCGCCAGCGCCTCGCGCGCCGAACGAATCCCGCGCGGATCGGGATCGTACGAAGCCCGCGCCCCCCGCGCGAGCGCCTCCTGCAATTCATCGTGAGGGTAGGGGATTCGGGCGCGAGTGGGGTTGGTCTCGGTGAGGTCGTAGAGCGGCCCGCGATGCGCCTGCCGCGCGAGCGTCAACGCATTGAGTGGAGCGCTCCAGTGCGCGCGGCGGGAGAACATCGGCGCAGTGTAGACGGA
>DASVRB010000093.1:0-3625 GCA_036388835.1 Thermoanaerobaculia bacterium
GCGTCGCGCCCCGCCCGCCCAGGTCCCTCGCTACGCTCGGGATGACAATTGGATACCTCCCGCGGCGGCCCGCCGGAGGCCCCCGTCGCCCCCCTGCCGAAAGTCATGCCTCACGGGCCTGACCAGTGGCACATGTACGTCAGCGCCGTGCGCCCTATCTTCGGGGCATGGCAAACGACACACTCATCCAGCTCACCGCTATAGAAAAATCCTATCGCCTCGGGCGCATCCTCGTGCGGGCCGTCGACAACGTCAGCCTGCAGATTGCGCGCGGCGAGCTCGTCGCGTTGGCCGGGCCGTCCGGCAGTGGAAAAACCACACTCCTCAACCTCATTGGCTGCATCGACAAACCCGATGCCGGCCGCATCGTCATCGACGGTGCCGACGTCACCGCCATCCCGTTGCATCGCCTCGCAAAAACGCGTGCTGAAGTATTGGGATTCGTATTTCAAACCTTCAATCTCGTGCCGGTGCTCAGTGCGTGGGAAAACGTCGAATTTCCGTTGCTCATGCGCGGCATGGCCAAGCGCGAGCGCGATGAGCGGGTGAGGAGCTGGCTCGAGCGCGTCGGCATTCTCGCGCAGGCCAGCCAGCGCCCCGACCAGCTTTCCGGCGGACAGCGTCAGCGCGTCGCCATCGCGCGTGCCATGGCCGGCGAGCCGAAGCTCGTCGTCGCGGACGAGCCGACCGCCAACCTCGATTCCGAAAACGCCGCGCGCATTCTCGAGCTCATGGCCGACATCAATGCGAAGACCGGCACCACCTTCGTCTTCGCCACGCACGATCCCGCCGTCATTGCCCGCGCGCAGCGCGTCGTCAACGTACGCGACGGCCGCATCACCAACATCGACGCGGCCCTGGCCGCCTGAAGGACCTGCAATGCTCATCAAACTCGCGCTACGCAACATCTTCCGCAATCGCCGCCGCTCCGCCATCACCATGGCCGTCATCGTCTTCGGCGCCGTCGGCCTGATTCTTTTCGGCGGCTACAAAGCCGTCACCTTTCGCGGCTTGCGCGAAAGCACCATCCGCGGCCGCACAGGACACCTGCAGCTCTTCGGTCTGGGCCATTCCAAAGGGTCGCAGAAGCCGCTCGAGCATGCGCTCACCGACGTCACGGCCATGCGTGCGCGCATTGAAAAAGATCCGCGCGTGCAATCGACCGCCGCGCAGATCACCCTCATGGGCCTCATCAGCAACGGCGATAAATCCGAGACCTTCGTCGCCACGGCCGTCGAGCCGGAAAAAGATCGCCTGATGCGCGGCCAGACGGTCATTGAAGGAACGCCGCTCCCCGACGCCGAAACGGACGCCGTCACCCTCGGCAAAGGTCTCGCGAAATCGATGAACGTCAAGACAGGCGACTACGTGACCTTGATGTCGCCGACCGTCAGCGGCTCCCTCAATGCCATCGACGTCCGCGTCGCCGGTATTTTCCAGACCGGCGTGAAAGAGCTCGACGAGCGCGCCGTCAAAATGCCGCTTGCCGGCGCGCAGCAACTGCTGCAGACGTCTAAAGTGGAAAAGCTGCTCGTGTTTCTGCACGAGACCGAAACCACCGGCGCGGTGCAGGCGGAAATCGAGAAGATGAAGTTGCCGGTGGAGATGAAGTCGTGGTCGGAGCTGGCCAGCTTCTATCACCAGGTTGTCATGCTCTACAACGGCATTTTCGGTTTCCTCGGCATCATTGTGTCCGCGATCGTTGTCTTCAGTGTGGCGAACACGATCGTCATGTCGATATTCGAGCGGACGCGCGAGATCGGCACGCTCATGGCCGTCGGCGTCACGCGCGGCCGAGTCTGGCGGATGTTTTTCCTGGAAGGCCTGCTGACCGGCACACTCGGCGGATTTCTCGGCGTCGCCGCCGGCGCGCTCGTCGCGTTTCTCATCAACAGCGGCGACATCATGCTGCCGCCGCCTCCCGGCTACACCGTCGGCTACAAATTGACCATACTGCTGCAGCCGCCGGTGCTGATCGCTGCGTTCCTCATCTCCGTCGTCACCTCCACCCTCTCTTCCATCATTCCGGCCTTCAAAGCCTCGCGGCTCAAAGTCGTCGACGCGCTCGGCCACATCTGAGGTGATTCCATGAAACGTTTCCTCCTGATTGCACTGTTCGCATTTCCACTCTTCGCCAATGACGCCACCGACATCCTTCGCCGGAGCGACGCTTATCGCGGCGCGATGGACAATTTCTCGATCGACGTCGAGCTGACCAGTCACGAACGCGGCACGACGGAAAGCTCGAAATTCCGCGTCTATGGAAAGGGCACCGACCGCAGTGTGGTCGAATTCCTCGCGCCGGCCAGTGAAAAAGGGCGCTATCTGCTGATGCTGCGCGACGCGATGTGGATTTACATGCCGTCCTCGAGCCGTCCGATTCGCATTTCGCCAATGCAGCGACTGATGGGGCAAGCCTCGAACGGCGATGTGGCCCGCACGACGTTCGACGTCGACTACAACGCGACCTCGGCGAAACAGGACGGCGACATGTGGCTGCTCGAACTGGAGGCGCGTGATCCCGCCATTTCGTACAAGCGCGTGCAGCTCTGGGTCGATCGCACCTCTTACGAGCCGCGGCGCGCCGATTTCTACGTCGCCTCGGGGAAGCTGCTCAAGCGCGCGCACTACAGACAATTCAGCCAGATGGCCGGCCGCCGCGTGGTGACCGAAGTGGAGATCGAAGACCTCCTGCGCACCGGCAACAAGACCGTCATGCGTTTCGCCAACCTCACCGCGCGCAATAACGCCGACAAGATGTTCACGAAAGACGCGTTAGGGAAATGGTGAGCGCACTCCTGCTGGCCGCGACCTTGCGCATCTTCGGCTCCGCCGGCGCCGAGGCGCAGTGGACGCCGGCTAATGCCGCGTCGCCACTCAATCCAGCGAATGTCGCGGCGATTCCGTACCAAACGAACGTTGCCGACGCGACCGCGTTCGTCGAAGCGGGAACAGACGACAAGCGCTGGAAACTCCGTGCAAAATTGCGCGCCGAATCGTCCGACCGAGGTGCCGATCGCGGAGAGGCCGGCGAGGCGCTGGTGCAATTCGCGGCCACAGAATGGCTCGACCTCACGGCCGGGCGTGTCATCGAGAAATGGGGCACCGGCTACGGCTGGACCCCGACCGCCTTCATCGGCCCGGCGAAGAATCCGACTGACCCGAACGATCGCCGCTCCGCCTATCGCGGCCGCGACATGGTCCGCGCCGATTTGTACGTAAAAGAGACGAACGTCTCGCTGTACGCCCTCGAAGGCGGCACCATCGCCGGGCGCGTTTATCGCCTCGTCCGCGGCACCGACGTCTCACTCGTCTTCCGCAATCGAGACACAGGCGTGAGCGTCTCCCGCGTCTTCGGCGAGTCGCTCGAGCTTCACGCCGAACTCGCTCGCACCGCGCATACCCGCGCGGTCGTCGGCGGCCAATACACATTCGCGAACAATACGAATGTGGTCCTGGAGCTCTACCACGGCACCGACGGCCTCACCGCGACACAATGGGATGCTTTCCGCGATGCGGTCAGTGACGACCTGCGCAAGGCGAACGCGAATTACACCCCGCTCCGCATGGCCCGCACGTACGCATTCACCCGCATCGCGAAGCAATTCGACAAATTGGACGCGGA
>DASVRB010000094.1:0-4407 GCA_036388835.1 Thermoanaerobaculia bacterium
CACCCGGCGCGCCGACGGCCGCCTCGTCTCGCGACCGATGGCCACACAGAAACAGTCCGCAGGCGCCGACCTCTGGTTCGTCACCTCGCGCGACTCCGAGAAGCTGATCGAGATCGGCGACGACCAGCACGTCAACCTCTCGTACTACAAAGACCGCACGCGCGAATGGGTCACGATCTCCGGCATCGCCCGCATCGTCGACGATCGCGAAAAAGTCCGCGAGCTCTATCAGCCCGACTGGCGCGCCTGGTTCGGCGACGCCGGCGGCCCCACCGACGGCACCCCCGACGACCCCCGCATGGTCCTGATCGGCGTCGACATCGACATGGCCATGTACCTCGAGCTCAACAAACCGCAAGCCGTGGTGCTGTTCGAGGTGATGAAAGGAATCATCACCGGCAAGCAGCCGGATGTCGGGGAAGTGAAGAGGGTGGAGGGGTAGGTTTGTGTTGCCGGTTGCTTGGTTTTGTTGTCGGTTGTCGGTTGTCAGTTGTCTGTGGTTTTTCGGTGATCCGCGCTGCCGTCGCGAGTGCTAAATCGCGCGAACTGCGATCCGCGCGATGGCCCGCAGACAACCGACAACTGACAACCGACAACGACGTTACGGCGAAAGCCTCTCAATCACCCAATCCTTCGGCTCGCGCAGCCGGTAGATGAAGCGGTCGTGCAGGCGATCCTGTCGGCCCTGCCAGAACTCGATCTCCACCGGAATGACGCGATAGCCGCCCCAGTGCGGGGGGCGCGGGACCTGGCGGTCGCGATAGTTTGCTTCGAGATCGCGGAAACGTTGATCGAGATCGCCGCGGCCGGGGATCACTGAGCTCTGGCTCGAGGCCCAGGCGCCGAGCTGGCTGCCGCGCGGGCGCGTCGCAAAGTAGCCGTCCGCTTCCTCGGCCGTCGTCTTCACCGCGACCCCTTCCACTCGCACCTGCCGGTCGAGCACCGGCCAGAAAAAGTTCAGCGCGACGCGCGGGTTTTCGCTGATGTGCGCCCCCTTGCGGCTGTTGTAGTTCGTGTAGAACACAAAGCCGCGGCCGTCGAAGCTTTTGAGCAGACAGATGCGCGAGCTGACCACGCCATCGCTGCCGCACGTCGAGACGGTCATCGCCTCCGCCTGCGTCTGTTTCTGCTTCGCTTCCTCGAACCAGCGCGCGAACTGCGCGAACGGATTTTTCTCCAGCTCGTTCTCGAGCCACGGTGCTGTAGTCAACGGACACTCCTCCCGCGCAACAGGCGCTCAGTGCAGACGAGGAGCAATGATAGAGGAAGTAGCGGCGCCTCAACTGGTACGCTCTCGTTCGTGAAACTACCGACACGTTTCGCTCTTCCGTTCGCCTCGCTGTTCGCGCTGATGCTGGTCTCCTGCACCACCGCGCAGCGCGCGCCGCAGCTCGACGACGCGCAGCTCGTCGACCTGACGTACGCGTTCAACGAGCGGACGCTCTACTGGCCGAACGATCCCGGCACGTTCCGGCTCGAGCAGCGCTCGCATGGACACACCGAGGGCGGCTACTTCTATTCGGCGAACACGTTCTCGGCGCCGGAGCACGGAGGGACGCACATCGACGCGCCGATTCATTTCGCGGAAGGAAAACGCACCGTCGATCAGATCCCGCCGCGACAGCTCCTCGCGCCGGCAGTGGTCATCGACGTCGCGGCGCAGAGCAACAACGATCCCGATTACCGTCTGACCGTCGCGGACGTCGAAGCGTGGGAAGCGAAGCACGGCCGCATCGGCGCCGGCACGATCGTCCTCCTCCGCACCGGCTGGGGCTCGCGATACGGAGACCGCAAACGCTACTTCGGCGACGACACCCCTGGCGCGACCGAGAATCTGCACTTTCCATCATTCGGCCCCGAAGCCGCGCAACTGCTCGTTGAACAGCGGCGAGTAGGCGCGATCGGTGTCGACACGCCGAGCATCGATTACGGCCAGTCGCGCGATTTCATGGTGCACCGCATCTCCAGCCGCAACGACGTCCCCGGCCTCGAAAACGTCGCGAATCTTCATCTGCTCCCCGAGCGCGGCGCGTGGGTGATCGCGCTGCCGATGAAGATCGAGAATGGGTCGGGCGCGCCGCTGCGGATAGTGGCGGTGTTGCCGAGGTAGCGCGCGCTGCGTTTCAGGCGTGAGAGATGAACGCAGAACGCAGAACGCAGAATGAAGAATTTAGAAAGATCTCAGCGAAGCCATTTCTCAATTCTTCATTCTGCGTTCTTCATTCATTGACTCAGTGCGACGGAAACCACTGATACAAAAAAAAGTAGACCAGCACGCCGGTGACCGAGACGTACATCCACAACGGGAACGTCCAGCGTGCGACGCGGCGGTGTTGCGGGACGCGCATCTTCAGGCCGTTCCAAACGCTGAGAATCGCGAGCGGGAGAATGACCACCGCGAGGATGGTGTGCGAGGTGAGGATCGAGAGATAGATCGTCCGCCAGATGCCGGTGCCGGCGAACTTCGTGACCACTCCGCCGCGCAGTGAGTGGTAGGTGACGTAGCAGATCAGGAACAGCACCGAGGTCGTGCAGGCCGAGAGCATGTACCGGCGGTGACGGGCGATGTCTTTGCGCCTGATGCAGACATAGGCAATGACCAGAAACACGCCGCTCAGGGCGTTGAGGGTCGCGTTGAGCGGAGGAAAAAACTGGACCGGCGTCATCGCCGCCGCACGGTAGCACGCGTTCAACGGCGGACGTAGATGTACGACGCGCCGTCCCGCTCGAGCACGAGCATCGAACGCGAACGAAAGCGAAAGAGAGACCGGCGCGGCTCTCTCTCTGACGGATCGGTGATGATGAGCGCATCGCCGTCCAGTTGCCACTGTATGACGATCCGCAGCTCACCCTCCCCTTCGAGTGTGTAGACGAGCGAGCCGTTTGCCTCGAACGTCACCACGACCTGCGCCGGCGCCGGATCGGGCCGGATCTGTCGCCACTCGCCGAGGAAATCCGCTTCGCGCGTCATGGTCGGATGCTACGCGACCGAGTGGAGCGGCGGGCTCTTAGCCCGCCGACGTCCTTCGTGTTCGGCGGGCTGAAGCCCGCCGCGCCACTAGTCCGTCGCGCCGAACCAGCCCTTTTGCCGCGCCTCTTCGAGCCGCGTCTCCAGGTACGCCCACAACGACGGACAGCCGTCGTGGATCTGTGCTTTGAGGCGACGCACCACCCGCTCGTGACTGATCCCGTTCTCGCGCCAACTCTGTCCCTCGCTGGCGAGATTGATCAGCGCCGGCATCGCGCGATCGGCCGCATTCGCAAAACGCGCCTCCGCGGTCTCCCCTTTTTCGAACTCCTCCCACAGCGCGAGAAAGTGGGAGCGCTGCGGCTCCGGCAGGATCCCGAAAATGCGCGTGACGGCCGCCCGCTCGTCGGCTTTGAGCACATCCCACGCGACCTCGGCGTAGGCGATCGTGTCGCCGGTATCGATCTCCCCGATGTCGTGCACCAGCAGCATCGCGATGACGCGATTGATGTCGACCGGCGTCTCCGCGTACGGCGCCATCGCCGCCGCGAGCATGGCGATCTGCCAACTGTGCTCGGCCGAGTTTTCGTAACGCTCGAGCCCCAAGGGACGGGTCTTGCGGGTGACGCCTTTCAACTTGTCGAGCTCGATCACAAAGTCGACGATTTCCTGCATCGTTCTCTCCTCGGCTCTCACGGCAGCAATCGCTGCTCGTGCAATGCGTCGACGATGATCCGCGCCACGAGCGACAGCCGCTCGCGATCGGCGTACGCCAGCCAGGCGATCTCCTCGATCTCCGCCGCCGGCTGCAGCGCTCCGGAGTACGCCGCGGTGAAGCAGGTCATCCGGACGTTCACCCCCTCCGGCTGCCCGTGCGCCTGCGCCTCGAAGACGCCGACCGGCCGGAGCGTGGCCGCATCGAGCTCGACGCTCAGCTCCTCGCGAATCTCGCGGATCAGCGCCGCCTCATCCGACTCCCCGCTCTCCCGCTTGCCGCCGGGCAGAAAGAAGAGATCGCGCCCGCGCGACCGCGCCGCAAGCACGCGCCCATCTTCGATGTGCACCCACGCCAGCTTGTCGATCATCCGCATTGCGCGCGAATGATAGACAGCTTCCGGTCGCCGCGCGCTTACACCCTGCCGAGGAAGATCAGCAGCAGCGTACAGACCGCTGCCGCCACCGCGGCAAGCGGAACGTACCGCTCCAGCGACGCCGCCGGCGGCAGCGAATCGGGCGGGTGAATGCGCGACACAATCGGCTTCTGCATACCGCCGCTTCTCCGCGACAGACGTGCCGCAAGAGCGCGATCGACGTAAACGACTGAGCCACGACACCTTCGCGCTGTAATCACGCCTTCGGCGCCGCAGGAACGGCGGCCGGAAGCCGAGCACATGTACGGATTGCGAACACTTTGGAGTGCGGCGACGCCAGTCGCCGCT
>DASVRB010000095.1:0-5864 GCA_036388835.1 Thermoanaerobaculia bacterium
GGAGCGCCACTTCGGAGACGGCCACCAGGTTGCCGCCATGAAACGCGATGTCATTGAAGCCGCGGTAGCGCGCGTTCGTGTGCGACGAGATCGAGCCGACCAGCGTCGGATTCGTCAGCGTCGTGATGTCGAAGATGTCGATGTTGGTTCGGCACGCCGGACTCGTGGTCGGAGTCGGGTAGCACGGGCGATCGGTGGCGGGGAAGAGGCCGGCGAGGCGATTGCCGCTCACGGCGAGGCGCCGGTAGTTGAGGCCGGGCGCGCGATGCACGAGCACCGGAGCGCTGCCGCCGGCGCGGACGTTGGTGAGATCGAAGATCTCGAGACCGGCCTCGCTGCTGACGAAGAGGCGGTTGTTCGCGAACGCGACGCCACCCTCGGTGTTGCGGCCGGCGAGCGAGCCGATGAAGTCCTCGCGCGCAACGGTCAGCGCACCGACGTCATTCGTCGCGTACGTCGTCAGGACCTGGCCGCGCAGCGCGTAGACCAGGCCATTCGAGCGGAAGATCCCGTGCGGCGAGAGATCGAAGTTCGTTGCGGCCGGCGTGCTGCCCGCGAGCGACAGCGGACAGTTCGCGCCCAGCATTGTGGAAGCGGAGATGAGGAAAACGACGACCAGTGCGACCCGTGACCAAACGCGCATTCAAGCCTCCCAAAAAACACACCCGTGCGCCCGCATGATCTGCGCGGCGAGACGTCCCACGATTACGCGGATACCGCTGTCCTCGGACAGTGCGGCCGCCGCTCCAAAGAGCTGATCCAGATTCGGTTCGGCCGCTAAGTGTGTAGCAATTGATGGTTTTTTTGCAATATTGGCCGGCCGTTCGCAGACGGCGCTGCCCGTGTATCATGGTTGCGACCCGCCGCAGGACCGCGCGAATCGGGAAACAGGATCGCCGGGAAAGAGCGTTCGGGTGGTGAGTAGGTACCTATGCTCGACGGTCATGTCCTGGTTCTGAATCGCGTCTTTCAGGCCGTGCAGATCACGTCGGTACGACGCGCTCTGACGCTGCTGTACAAGGGGCAGGTGCGCGCGGTCGACTCCGAGTACCGGACGTACGACTTCGAAAACTGGATGGACATCCCGGTGCAGCCGACGGATCACTTCGTCGTCACGCCGAGCCGGAACATCCTCATACCGCACGTGGTGCAACTCCTGGTCTTCGATCGCCTCCCGCGGCAGGAAGTGAAGTTCTCGCGCGGCAACATCTATCTGCGCGACCAGAACCGCTGCCAGTACTGCGGGAAAAAGTTCTCCTCGTCGGAGCTCTCGCTCGATCACGTCGTCCCGATCTCGCGCGGCGGCAAATCGACCTGGGAGAACGTCGTCTGCGCCTGCCTCCCCTGCAACGTCCGCAAGGGGAACAAGCTGCTGGGCGAATCGGAGATGCGCCTTCGCCGCACGCCGGTACGGCCGAAGTGGCACCCGCTCCATCGCCTGCAGGGACGCACGTACCCCGAGATCTGGAAGAACTTTCTGGATGAGGCGTACTGGAACGTCGAACTGAAAGAGTGACGCGCGGCCACTGCCGCACGCGATCGAAACGGGCGCTTCGACGCCCGTTCTTTTTTTGCCGCGACCGCCTCGCGTCGGCGGCCGTCCTCCCCGGTGGTCACATTACGGGAACGGCACTTGCTACCTCCCCCGGACGTGCAGCTCTGTCCAGATGAGAACGATTAGAAGTAGGGAGTGGCAGTTATGACGTTGGTGAACTCTCTCTGCGCGGAGATCAGTGTGTTTCAAGGGGTGGGTGAGTCGACCGGAGTCTTCGTCGAGCGAAGCGCGATTCGAGGCAAGAAAGGGTTGTGCAAGAGCATGCGCGATCTGGCCATCAAGTCGCGGGTCCTCGGCGACGGTTACTACTACATCCCGGTCGACCTCTGGCCCAAAGCCAAAGAGCCGATCGTCGTCCACAAACACGACTGGACCGTGATCAGCTCAATCCCACGTACCTCGCGCGCCGTCAAAAAGCGGCCGGTGGCCGTCGAGTGAAGACGGCAGGTACGCCGCATGCAGTTTCCGCCCGCCAACAAATGTGTTTTCGGAGTGAATCGATGAAGCTTTGGAAGGTTACGTTGATCGCACTGGCGATCGCCGCGCCGATCTACGCGCAACAGGAAGAAGGACCGGGGCAGGCGCAGGGCGCCGCCGTCGACACGACGGGCCGCGGCTACAGCGCGGCATACGTCATCGAGACGTCGACGCGCCGCGTGCTGTTCGCACACAACGAGCACCAGATGCTGCCGACGGCGTCGATGGCCAAGATGATGACGCTCCTCATCACGATGGAGGAGATTCGCGACGGCCGCCTGAAGTACGACACGCCGGTCTCGATCTCGGCGCGCGCCAGCAAGATGGGTGGCTCGCAGATCTATCTCCGCGCCGGGTCGGTCTGGCCGGTGAAGAATCTGATCATCGCCACGAAAGTGCAGTCGGCGAACGACGCCGCGCAGGCACTCGCGGAGAAGATCGCCGGCTCGTCCGAGAACTTCGCCGACATGATGAATCAGCGCGCGCAGGAGCTCGGCCTGACGCACTCGAAGTTCTACGATCCGCACGGTCTGCCGAATCCGACCAATCCCGAGATGGTCGACTCGATGTGCCCGCACGATCTCGCCATCCTCGGCATGGAGCTGATGAAGCACCCGTTCATGGAGGCCCTCGGCGTGGTGGCGGAGATGCCGTTCCGCAACGGCACGCTCGAGCGCATCTACAACCCGAACCACCTGGTCAATCCGCGCAAGGCCAACTACATGGAAGACGCGACCGGCATCAAAACCGGGTACACGGCGAAGGCAGGCTACTGCGTGACCGCGTCGGCCGAGCGCAACGGCATGGAAGTCGTCGCCGTGATCATGGGCGCGAAGACAGGCGGCGGTCCGAACGGCTCGTTCGCGAACGCGGCCAAGCTGATGAACGAGGCGTTCGTGAACTGGCGCATGGCCACTCCCGCCAAGAAAGGGGCGGTGGTCGGTCAGGCGAATGTCGCGAAAGGTCAGGGCGCGACGGTGCCGGTCGTCGCGGGGCAGGACGTGACCGCTCTCGTTCGGCGCGGTCAGGAGCGCAACGTCAAGGTCTCGTTCACCGGCGGCGGCACGCTGACCGCGCCCGTGAAGAAGGGGCAGCCGGTCGGCACGATCGTCGTGCAGAGCGGCAATGAAGTGATCGCGAAAATCCCCGGCGTTGCAGGTGCGGACGTCGCCGAGCAGGCCTGGTGGAAAGCGTTCTGGCCGTTCTAGGACGCGCCACAAAATCAAAGCATCATTCGAACACGACGCGCCGCCCATCCACGTGATGGCGGCGCGTCAGTCGTTTCAGCGCATCGACGTATGCCTCGTGCTCCTGCACGAGGATGCGCGCGCTGAGCGTCTCGGCGGTGTCGTCATCGCGCACGTCGACGGTGCGCTGGACGATGATCGGCCCGGCATCGAGCTGCTCGTCGACAAAGTGCACGGTGCAGCCCGCGACCTTGACGCCGTACGCCACCGCCTGCGCCTGCGCATCGACGCCGGGGAACGACGGCAGCAGCGACGGGTGAATGTTGACGATGCGGTTGCGCCAGCGCTCGATGAAGGTCGCGCTGAGCAGACGCATGTAGCCGGCGAGCGCGATGAAATCGGGCCGCGCCGCGTCGAGCACTTCCAGCACCGCCGCTTCGTGCGCCGCGCGATTCGCAAACGTTTTGTGATCGAGTGAGTGCGCGTCGTAGCCGTACTCGCGCGCGCGCTCGAGGCCGGGCGCATCGGGACGGTTGGAGATGACGCAGACGATCTGCGCGTCGAGCGCGCCGCGCTGCACTGCCTCGTGAATCGCCTGAAAGTTCGACCCGCGCCCGGAGAGCAGAATCGCCAGGCGCACGGCTACTCGATCCAGGAAGCGTAGCCGCTTGGCGGCACGTCGTAGACGACTTTGCCGGAGCCTTTGACGACGTTGCCGATGAAGAAGAAGCGCTGATCGATCTGCGCAAAGTGGCGCGACAGGCGATCGATCTGGTCGGGCGCGACGATCAGCACCATGCCGATGCCCATGTTGAAGACGCGCAGCATTTCGTCGCGCTCGACGCCGCCTTTTTCGAAGATCAGTTTGAAGATCGGCAGCACCGGCCACGAGCCGAGCTTGATGTGCGCGTCGAGGGTCTCGGGGAGCACGCGCGGGACGTTGTCGGTGAGGCCGCCGCCGGTGATGTGCGCCATCGCATGAATGGCCCGCTCTTCGACGAGCGGCAGCAGCGGCTTGAGATACGAGATGTGCGGCGCGAGCAGCGCCTCGCCGGCTTTCCCGATTCCGGGAATGATGGACTGATGGTCGTAGCCGAGTTTGTCGAACAGGACGCGGCGCGCGAGCGAGTAGCCGTTGGTGTGCAGGCCGA
This sequence comes from Thermoanaerobaculia bacterium, assembly GCA_036388835.1. GTDB lineage: Bacteria > Acidobacteriota > Thermoanaerobaculia > Gp7-AA8 > Gp7-AA8 > QHVT01. The sequence continues at coordinate 4,371 of DASVRB010000095.1, forward strand.
CCGAGGGAAGGCCGATCAGTACGTCACCCTCGCGCACGGCCTTGCCGTCGATGAGGTTCTTCGCGTCGACGACGCCGAGGATGAAGCCGGCGACGTCGTAGTCATCGTCGCCGTAGAAGCCTGGCATTTCGGCAGTCTCGCCGCCGATCAACGCGCAGCCGTTTTCCTTGCACGCGCGGGCCATGCCGCGAATGACGTCGGTCATGACCGGCGGCCGCAGTTTGCCGGTTGCGTAGTAATCGAGGAAGAAGAGCGGCCGCGCCCCCTGCACGAGGATGTCGTTGACGCAGTGCGACACGAGGTCGTAGCCGACGGTGTCGTGCACTTTCATCGCCTGCGCGACGCGCAGCTTGGTCCCGACGCCATCAGTTGACGAAACGAGGATGGGCGACTCGATGCCTTCGAAGGTGCCACGAAAAAGGCCGCCGAAGGAGCCGATGTCGGAGAGCACGCCGGGCGTGTAGGTGTCCCGCGCGATGCGCCGCACTTCACGCAACGCCTCGTCCTGCGCATCGATGTCGACCCCGGAATCGCGGTAGCTCGTCACGGCGCGGGAGTCTAGCACTGGCCGTCGTGGCAACAGGGGACGACCGGGGGCCTCCGGCGGGCCGCCACGGGCGGCAGCGCTTGTTGGCTCAGCCCGAACGCATCCCTGCGCCACGCATCACCCGTCTCGCGGCTGTACGTGTTTCGCTGAGCGCTGCGGGCCGTGCCGGCCCGCCGGAGGCCTCTCGTCGTTCCCCGTCACCGTGCCGGCGTGCGTAGAATGCGCGCCGTGGCGCAAGCACTCCTCATTTCCACGCTCATCACCATCGCGGGGTTGATCGTCTCGATCGTGATGGGCTTTCGCGCCACGCCGGCGCATGTTGCCGATCACATCATCGTGGCGTTGGTCACCGTCGTGGTGGGGCTCTTCTCGCAGTCGATGACCATGTTCTTCTTCATCGGCACGGGGAAAGAACTGAAGGAAAAATCGGCGCAGGATGCGGCGGTCGTGCAGAGCACGAAAGTGTTCAAGGCGCGCGTCTTTCCGGCGGCGATGTGGGCCATGACCGCGATCATGGTCACCTTCATCACCGGCGGCGGCGTCGGCAACGGACGCACGCCGCTCTGGCTGCATGACGCGCTGGCGGCGCTCTCGATTTTCATGTTCGCGCGGGCGTACTGGATTCAGATCCGCGCGATGAACGAGAACGCCACGCTGATGGAGCGTTACCTCAAGGACTGACGATGACGTCGATCGACGCGAGCGCGGTGAGGTATTGCTCGACGTCTTCGAGCGGGACCGGTCCGTAGATCGCGGAGAGCGCGTCGCGGATTTCTTTCACCGAGCGCGCGCCGTCGACGAGGTTCAGCGCTTCGTACCGGTACTCCTCGCCGAGGCGGATCTCTTTTGCTTTCGGATAGTGCGCGGCGAAGTAGTCGTAGCCGAACGCACCCATCGTTCCTTTGATGGTCGGATTGCGCCGGTACGCGCCGGCGACCGTGCGGCGC
>DASVRB010000096.1:0-3012 GCA_036388835.1 Thermoanaerobaculia bacterium
GGAATCGACGTCTCGATGTCGAGCGCGTCGACCACGTTGCCGAGACCGGATCCGAGAATGACGCCGACTTCCGGCTGCAGGGTCGACTTGCTGCGGATGTAGGCGACGGCATCGTTGATGGCGTTGATCATGGCGGCGAAGGATAAACGACGTTCATCGATTCGTTGACAGTGGCAGGTCCATCGGGGACTATCACCGCGGTCACCAAATCACGAGCAATGGAGCGTTGAATGGAGCGTTTTACCGCGCTGATCGGATTCTTTGCGATCCTTGCAATTGCGTATCTGCTGTCGACGGATCGGAAGGCGATCAAGTGGCGGCCGGTGATCTGGGGCCTGATCCTGCAGATCATCGTCGCGATCTTCGTGCTCAAAGGGCGGCAGATCTCCGAGGCGTTCGGCGGCATCGCCCCGCCGCTCGAGACGTGGGGCGCCGCGCTGATCTTCATCGTGCTCGCGATCGTGGTGACTCAGATTGCGAAGCGGCTCGCGCCCGGCGCGCGGCGCGGCCTCTGGATCGCGTTCGGCGTCGTCTCGCTGTTTCTCTTCCTCGCGTACAACCTGCTGGCCTACATGTTCGAGACGATGAAGCACGTCGTGAACAGCCTGATCGGGTACACGCAGGAAGGCTCGAAGTTCGTGTTCGGCACGCTCGGAGCGGCTGACAGTTCGGTCGGATTCGTGTTCGCGGCGCAGGTGCTGCCGACCATCATCTTCATCGCCTCGATCTTCGCGATCCTCTATTACATCGGCGTGATGCAGGTGATCGTGAAGTTCTTCGCGAGAGTGATGTCGCGCTTCATGGGCGCATCGGGCGCGGAGTCGACGTCGGTGGCAGCGTCGATCTTCATGGGACAGACCGAAGCGCCGCTGACGATTCGGCCGTTCCTCCCGGACATGACGCGCTCGGAGCTGATGACGGTCATGACCGCGGGCATGGCGCATATCTCCGGCGGCATCATGGCGGCCTACGTGCTGGTCGCGAAAATTGACGTCATTCACCTGCTGACCGCGGTGATCATGACCGCGCCCGGCGCGATCATGATGGCGAAGATCTTCGTGCCCGAAACCGAGCAGCCGGTGACCGGCGGCGACGTCGAGGTGGTGGTGCCGAAGCAGGACGTGAACGTCATCGACGCGGCCGGCCGCGGCGCGATCGAAGGACTGCATCTCGCGCTCAATGTCGCCGGCATGCTGATCGCGTTCATCGCGCTGGTCGCGCTGGTGAACGGCATTTTCGGATGGGCGCACGGCTATGCGGCCTGGTTCCCGCCGAGCCTCGACGTGCTGCTCGGCTGGATCTTCGCGCCGATCGCCTGGTCGATGGGTGTGGTCTGGAAGGATGCGGTCACGGTCGGCAATCTCCTCGGCACGCGCATGGTGCTCAACGAGTTCGTGGCGTTCGCGAAGCTCGGCGAGCCGGCCATCCGCAACTCGCTCGATCCGCGCAGCCTCGTCATCACCACTTACGCGCTCTGCGGTTTCGCGAACTTCTCGTCGATCGCCATTCAGATCGGCGGCATCGGCTCGCTCGTCCCGACCCGCCGCGGCGACCTCGCCCGCCTCGGCCTCCGCGCAATGCTCGCCGGCACGCTCGCGAACTTTTTGACGGCGACGATTGCGGGGGTGTTGTTGTGATCTCAGGAGGCGCTTAGGCGCTTAGGCGCGGAGGCGCTTGGGTGATTTGCTGCACGAGACATATCCGTCGTTGCGGCTCGGTGATTCGGTGATTCGCTAGCGCGTCCTTACCCAAGCGCCTTCTGCGCCTAAGCGCCTACGCGCCTGCCTCATTACCTAAGCGCCTCGGTTAGCTCGCGTAAATCTTCCGGGAGCGGTGCCTCGATTGTCACGAGCTCGCCGTTGCGCGGGTGGGCGAAGGTGAGTTTGGCGGCGTGCAGGGCTTGACGGGGGAAGGCTTCGATGGCGCGCTGCAGCTTTTTGTCGGGGATGCCGCGCCACTGCGGGCCTGAGTAGGCGGGATCGCCGACGATCGGGTGCCCGAGGTGCTTCATGTGCACGCGGATTTGATGCGTGCGGCCGGTGCGGAGGCGGCAGCGGACGACCGAGACGTACCGAAGGCGCTCGGCGATCTCGTAGTCGGTGACGGCGCGGCGTCCGTCCGTCACTACCGCCATTTTCTTGCGGTCGCGCGGATCGCGTCCGATCGGCGCGTCGACCGTACCGCGGTCGTTGGACGGCGTGCCGTAGACGATCGCGACGTACTCCTTCCGCACCAGGTCGGTGTTCCAGTTCGCGGTCAGCTTGCGATGCGCCTCGTCGTGTTTCGCGATCAGCATCACGCCGCTCGTGTCCTTGTCGAGGCGGTGCACGATGCCGGGGCGGAGCTCGCCTCCGATGCCGCTGAGATCGGTGACGTGAAACAGAAGTGCGTTGACGAGGGTTTGGTCAGGGTGCCCGGCAGCAGGATGCACGACGAGGCCGGGCGGCTTGTCGATCACGACGATGTCGTCGTCCTCGTGCAGGATGGTCAGGGGAAGATCCTGCGATTCCACGGATGAGGGGGCGGGATCGGGTACATCGATCGCGACGCGCTGATTGCTCTCGACGCGCTGCGATGGCTTGGCGGCCGGCTTTCCGTCGACACGGACGCGAGATTCATCGATCAGACGGGCGAGAAAGCTTCTGGAGTGCTCGGGGAAGAGCTCGCCAAGGGCGCGGTCGAGACGGAGACCGTGCTGCGCGTCGGTGATCGTGGCCTCTCGCGTTTCGCTCACAGCGAGGCAGTATAAGAAGGAAGCGAAAGACGTTATCGCGGTACGAATCGTATACGTTCGGTGACAAACGGGGTCGCGCGCCGGTTGATCTTCGGTTTAGAATGCGCGGGCAGCATATCCAGCGATGCAGTTTTACCAAATCACGTGGTGTTTAAAGGGGAGAACATGTTCATGAAGAAACTCACAGTCGCGGCGGCTCTGATGCTGTGTGCGGCCGGCGCGTCGGCGAGCAATTTCCGTGGCGCAGACCAGGTCTACATCCCGATCGCCGGTCACGT
>DASVRB010000097.1:0-3412 GCA_036388835.1 Thermoanaerobaculia bacterium
GAGGTCGAGCACGACGCGGCGACGCTCCGCACCCGCCTCGCGGAAGTGAAGCAACTCGCGGCCGCGCGCACCGAGGACGCGGTGACGCTGCGAGCTCAACTCGCCGAACGCGAGGAGGAGGCGGGAACGCTGCGCGCGCAGCTCACCGCGCTCGAAGAGCTGGCCGGCGCGCGTGCCGCCGAGGCCGAGACGTTGCGCGCGCGTGTCGGCGAGCTCGAAGAAGATGCTGCCGCAAGTCACCTCGAAAGCTCCGCGCTGCAGTCGCGCGTGGTGGCGTTCGAGCGCGAAGCTTCATCGCGCGAGATGGAGCTCGCCGCGCTGCGGGAGCAGCTCGCCACCGCCGCCAGTGCAGTGAGCGCTCGCGAAGAAGAGGTCGACGTGATGCGGACGCGCATCGCTCAGCTCGAGAACGGGTCGACCTCCGCTGCCGCGGAAAGCGAAAAGATGCGCGCGCACATCGAGGCGCTGGAGCAGCAGGCCGCGTTTCACGCGGAGTATGTTTCCACCGCCATCGCTCGTGTTTCGGAAACGCACGCCGAAGCGACGGCGCTGCGTGCGCGCGTGACGGAGCTCGAACAGCACGCCGCGGCGCGCGACGCCGAGGTGATGGCACTGCAGACGCGCGCCTCGGAGTTCGAGCAGCTCGCGAACACATACGAGCTTCAGTCGACCGCGGCGCAGGAGCGCATCGTGCAACTTCAGAGCGACCTGGCAGCGGAGCGGGAGTCGTTCGATCAGAAGCTGAACACGATCGTCGTTCATCTCGCACACGACCACGAGGCGGACCTCGGCAAGGCGCTGGAGGAGAAGGAGGAAGCGCGCGCGGAGGCGCGCAGCCTCGCCATGCGCCTCGCCGCGCTGCAGAAGAAAATCGACGACGAGCGGCAGGCGCTCGAAGGAGCGACGCGGCTGCTGACCGACGTCCGCGCCGCCGCGCAGCAGGAGATCGATCGCCTGCATCTGCGTATCGCCGAGCTGGAGAAACCGGCCGCTCCCGCCGAAGCGACGACCGCGCGCCCGCGCGTGTTGATCGCGCATCCTGATGCCGACCTGCGCATGAACGCGCGCGCCAGTCTCGAGCGCGCCGGCTACGAAATCGTCAGCGCCGCCGACGGCCTGGAAGCGCTCCGCACCGCCATCGCCCAACGTCCCGCCGTGGTCATCGCGGACGCGATCATGCCGAAGATGGACGGCCGCGAGCTCTGCCAACTCCTCAAATCGCAAGAAAAAACGGCCCATATCCGCGTGATCCTGCTGATGCGCGTCACCGACGATGCGCCGAAAGGCGACCTGCTTCCCGACGAAGTGCTGCGCAAGCCGGTGCCTCTGGAGACGCTGAAGGCAACGCTGGCGGGATTGCTCGCCGCGCGCGCGTGAAAAGTGGAGCGGCGTGATTTGGAGTGCGGCGACGCCAGTCGCCGCTTTTACTCAGGACGAGGCGATCGCTTCCGTATGGCGAAGCGGACGTTCGCTGTAGTTGCGACGTGGGAGTGAAAGCGGCGACTTGCGTCGTCGCACTCCAAAGACGCTATGAATATGCGTTTCGCACGACTCGCTGCATGTGCCGCTCGGGCGTGTCGAGCGCTTCCCATCCGAACTGCGCATAGAGGCCTTGCGCGTCGCGGGTGACGAGGTGCCAGCGGCGGAGGCTCGCGAGACGCGGGTCGTTGGTGATGGCGGTCATGAGCTGTTTGGAGAGGCCGCGGCCGCGATGGGATTCGAGGACGAAAACGTCGGCGAGGTAGGCGAAGGTGGCGTAGTCGGTGATCACGCGGGCGAACGCGATCATTGCGTCGCCGTCGTATGCGGCGAAGGGGAGGGAGTGCTCGATGGAGCGCTCCACGAGCTCGCGCGAGATGCCTCTGGCCCAGTACGACTCGGTCGAGAGGTAGCGATGCACGACCTCGACGTCGATGCGCGCGCGGTCGGAGGTCACTTCGATCATCAGACCACCGTCTCCTCGACGCGCTCCCCGCTGATGCCGGCGAGCGTGTGCAGTGCGGTCTCGAGCTCGGCCACCGAGGAGGGCGCGCCGATGCTGATGCGGACGGCGCGCGGCACTTCGTCGCCGACCGCGAACGCGGCGCCGCTCACGACTTTCACGCGGCGGCGGCGCGCTTCCTCGACGAACGGGTCGGCGGTCCAGCCGGCCGGCAGTTCGAGCCAGAGATGCGACGAGCGCGGATCGCCCGAAACGCGCGGGAGGATCCGCCGCGCAGCGCGATTGCGGATCGCCACCTCACTCCGTTTCGCGGCGGCGATCCGGCCGGCCGTACCGTCCTCGATCCACGTCGCCGCGATTTCGGCCAGCACCGGCGACGCGAAGAGGATGCTGGCGGCGAGCGCCGACTGCACGCGTGCGAGCAGCGGATCGGGCGCGGTCACGAACCCGATGCGCATGGCCGGCGCCATCGCCTTGCCGAGGCCGGTCAGAAAGATCGTGCGCTCGGGCGCGAACGCCGCGAGGGGAGGAGGTGTTTTCTCGAGCAGGAAGCCGCAGACATCGTCTTCAATGATGGTGAGGCCGTGCTTTTCCGCGACCGCGGCGAGCTCGCGGCGGCGCTTCTCCGGCATCACCAGACCGGTGGGATTGTGCAGCGACGGAACGACATACAGCACCTTCGAGATGCGCGAACGGCAGGCGCGCGCGAGCGCGTCGGGGAGGATGCCGTAGCGATCGATCGGCAGCGGCGCGAGCTTGATGTTGAGCAGCGCGGCCACCGCTTTCGCGCCGTGATACGTGACCGCCTCGGTGAGGACGGTCTCGCCCGGACGCGCCGCGGCGGCGAAGGCGAGGAAGAGCGCGTGCTGCGTGCCTGCGCTGACGATCACGCGCGCCGGATCGGTGCGCCGGCCGATGTACGCGGCGCCGGCGGCGCGATGCCGCTCGCTGCCGGCGATGTTGCCGTACGCGGAGGTGGTGAGCATCTGTCCCGCACGCTCGAGCAGCGCGCGCGAGGCGGTGGGGAGCGGGATCACGACCGCGTTCGCGGCGAGATCGATCTCCGCATCGGGCACCGCCTCGCGCCGCACCGCGCGGACGAACGTGCCGCGGCCGGTGGACGATTCGACCAGCCCGCGCCGCGCCGCCGCGGCGTAGGCGCGGGTGACGGTGACGGCGGTGATGCCGAGCTCGCGGGCGAGCTGCCGGTGCGTCGGCAATTGGCTTCCGGCCACGAGCTGGCCGGTGCGGACGTCCCGCTCCAGCGCGTCGGCGATCCGCTCGTACAGCGGGCCTTCGGATTCAGGAAGTCGCGGTGACCAAAGTGTCATATCGTGAATGTCATACTTGACGACAAGGGAGTGTAACACTATGTTGCCGGCCATGAGTAAGACCGAAGTCCTCGACGCAGCGCTTCTCCGCCGGGCCCACGATCACGCCGCCGCCTATCTCGGCTCGATGCCGGAGCGG
>DASVRB010000098.1:0-8708 GCA_036388835.1 Thermoanaerobaculia bacterium
CCGCGGAACTCCGAGGAACTCCGAGGAACCCGAGGAACCCGAGGAACCGAGGAACCGCTACACCGCCACCGCTTCCCGATACTGAATCTCATACAGCCGCCGATACAGACCGCCGACTCCCATCAGTTCCTCGTGCGTGCCGCGCTCGCGGATCTCGCCGTGGTGGAAGACGAGAATCGTGTCGGCGGAGCGGATGGTGGAGAGGCGATGGGCGATGACGATGGAGGTGCGGCCTTCGAGGAGGGTCTGGATCGCCTCCTGGATCAGCAGCTCGGTCTCGGTGTCTATGGAGGAGGTGGCCTCGTCGAGGATGAGGACGGGCGGATTGAAGGCGAGCGCGCGGGCGAACGAGAGCAGTTGCTTCTCGCCGACGGACAACCCTGCGCCGCGCTCGCGCACCTGCGCCGCATACCCCTCGGGCAAGCGGGAGATGAAGCGATCGGCCTGCACGCGCTGCGCGGCGGTGCGAATGGTGTCGGGTGCAATGTCGGGATCGCCGAGGGAAATGTTGTCCGCGATATTGCCGGTGAAGAGGAAAAAGTCCTGCTGCACGATCGCGAACAGACGGCGCAGCGCTTCGAGTGAGAAGCGGCGGATGTCGACACCATTGATCAGAATCTCGCCGCGCTGCGGCTCGTAAAAACGGAGCAGCAGCGACGTCACCGTGGTCTTGCCGGCGCCTGTATGTCCCACCAGCGCCACGCGTTCGCCGCGCCGCACGCGAAACGACACGTTCTTCAATACCCACTCGGGCTCCGAGGACGCGGTGTCGTCATCGGCGCGACCTGACTCGTTGTACGCGAACCAGACGTTGCGGAACTCGATCGACTCCAGCGTCTCCACCGTCGCCGACGCTTCGTCTTTGATCTTCACCGGCGTGTCGAGCAGCTTGAAAATACGCTCGCTCGCGGCCATCGCGGCCTGCAGGATGTTGTACTTTTCGGAGAGGTCGGAGATCGGCTGATAGAAGCGCTGCGAGTACTGGAAGAACGCCACGAGCGCACCGACCGACAGCGTCCCCTGAATCACTTTCCCGCCGCCGTACCAGACGATGAGCGCGACGCCGACCGTCTCGATCAGCTCGATCACCGGATAGAACACCGCGTAATAAAAGATCGCGTCGATGTTCGCGGTGCGATGGCGCTCATTGAGCTCGTCGAACTTCTGCGCCTCGCGCTGCTCGCGATTGAAGAGCTGCACGGTCGACATGCCGGAGATGTGCTCCTGCAGGAACGCGTTGATCGCGGCGATGCGCGCGCGCACCTGCCGGTACGTCACACGCGCACCGCGCCGGAACCAGATCGAGACCAGGATGATGAACGGCGTGATCGAGAAGAGCACCAGCGCGAGGCGCCAGTTCATCCAGAACAAGACGCTGACGATGCCGACCAGCACGAAGATGTCGCCGAAGATGGCGACGAAGCCGGCGGTGAACAGTTCGTTGAGCGCGTCGACGTCGGTGGTCACGCGTGTCATCAGCCGCCCGACCGGATTGCGGTCGAAGTACTGCACGTCGAGCCGCTGCAGGTGCGCGAAGATCTGCTTTCTGAGGTCGTACATGATGTACTGCCCCATCACGTTCATCAGCACCATCTGCGTGTAGAGCACCGCGAACCCGCCGATGAGCACGAGCAGATAAAAACCGGTCGCGACGCTGATGCCGGTGAGCGGCTCGAGCACGATGCCGTTCGCCGCGAGCAGCTCCCCGATGCGCCTGCTGACGCCGAGCGGCTCCGCACCACCCGGCCTGACGAAGAGATCGATGGCGATGGCGGTGATGGCCGGCCCGGCGATCTCGAAGATCGAGGCGAGGATGACCAGAAACACCGACACGCCCGCGCGCAAACGGTATGGACGGAGGTACGTCAGCAGCCGCCGCGCGAGCCGCTTGTCGAACGCTTTCGCGCCTTCGTCTTCGTGTTTCTCGATTGGGTCAGCCATTTGTTGTTATCGGTTATCGGTTGTCTGATTGTCTGATTGTTATCGGTTGTCGGTTGTCAGTTGTCTGTGGGGTTTCGCCTGGACGCCATGCAGTGAGTATCGGAAGCGAAGTCCGATGTTCTGCTTCGCTGGGCGCGCGCCTCGCGCAACGCGCCGCAGACAACGGATAGCCGACAACCGACAACGGGCGCGCAGCGCACCACACCGACAACCAGCGCGCAGCGCTCACGCGATCTCATCCAGTTCATCTTCAATCGTCTGCCGCCGATAGAGATCGGCGTAGTAGCCGCGTTTCGCGAGCAGGGCGTCGTGCGTGCCGCGCTCGACGATGGCGCCGTCGTCGAGGACGACGATGTGGTCTGCGTCTTTCACCGAGGAGACGCGGTGCGACACGATCAGCACCGTCCTCCCCTGCCGGATGGTTCGCAACGCACGGAGGATCCGCTCTTCGGTTTGCGTGTCGACCGCGCTCAGCGAGTCGTCCATGACCAGGATGGTCGGATTGCGCACGAGCGCACGCGCGATGGCGGTGCGCTGTTTCTGCCCGCCCGAGAGCGTGATTCCGCGCTCGCCGATGACGGTCTTGAGTCCCTGCGGGAAGCCGGCAACATCGGTCTCGAGTCCCGCCCGATTCGCCGACTCCTGCACCTCGTCATCGGTCGCCTCGGGGCGTCCAAAGCGGATGTTCTCCGCGATCGATTCCGAGAAGAGGAACGTCTCCTGCGGCACCATCCCGATCCACTCGCGCAGGTCGCGCTGCGGGATCGTTTCGATGGGACGCTGGTCGAAGAAGATCGTTCCCGGCGGCGGCTCGAACGCGCGCGTGAGCAGCGCGAGCAGCGTCGACTTGCCGCTGCCGGTGCGGCCGACGATGCCGATGGTCTCGCCGGGACTGACGCTCAGACTGATGTCGCGCAGCACCGGGCGATCGCCGTACGAAAACGTGAGATTGCGGATGTCGATCGTGCCGGTGGCCTGCACGTCCGTTCCATCGGCGCCGTCGATTTCGGGCTGGACGGACCAGATCTCGTGCAGCCGGCGCATCGAGGCCATGCCGCGCTGGAAGAGATTGATCACCCAGCCGAGGGCGATGAGCGGCCAGATCATGCGGCCGAGGTAGAACTGGAAAGCGACGAAGGAACCGAGCGTCATCGTGCCGGCGATGAGCTTGCGGCTGCCGATGAAGAAGACGAAGACGAACATCACGCCGACCAGCGCGTGCAGCGCCGGATAGAAGGTCGAGGTCAGCCGGATCAGCGAGCGATTCCGATCGACGTACTCGCGGTTCATCCGCTTGAACGTGGCGATCTCGCTTTCCTCGCGCGTGAACGCGCGCACCACGCGCACGCCGGCCAGATTTTCCTGCACGCGCGCGGAAATGTCGCCGAAGTAGTCCTGCACCGCTTTGGTGCGGTTGTGAATGCGCGCGCCGAAGTACTTCACCAGCCCCGCCACCACCGGCACGGCGAGCAGCGCGATCATGGCCATCAGCGTGTCGATGCGCAGCATCATCACGAACGAGCCGCCGACCACGAGCAGCGATGAGAATGAATGCATGACCGCCGGCCCGATGAGCATGCGCACGGAGGCCAGATCATTCGTCGCGCGCGACATCAGGTCGCCGGTGCGCTGTTCCTGATAGAAGCGGAGCGGAAGCTTCTGCAGATGCTGATAGAAGTCGTTCCGCATGTCGTACTCCATGAAGCGCGACGCGCCGATGATGATCCAGCGCTGCGCGTAGAGGAACGCCCCTTCGACGGCCGCCGCCGCGATCAGCATCACCCCATACCGCACCAGCGTCGCCCGCGTGAACCCCGACTGCAGCTCGTTCACCGCATTGCCGATGATCATCGGCTTCAGCAACGAAAACGCCGCCGAACCCACCACACACCCCGCGCCCAGCAGCAGGCGTTTTTTGTAGAGCGTGAAGTAGTGCAGGAGGCGGCGGAAGGGGGTCATTACGCGGGCCATTCTATTGGGATCTGCGGTGCGGGTGCGGCGGGTGGTTGACCTCTGCGGTCGGTTGTCAGTTGTCAGTTGTCAGTTGTCAGTAGCTTGGCGGCTTTCGGCATGCACCACAGACAACCGACAACCGATAACCGACAACACCCTCGCGACGACGTCACGAACCGCGACGGCCTCACAACGGCTCCCTCAACGGCAATCTCCTCAACTCCAGCAGCGTGATGCGCAGCACGGAGCCGAGGGTGAAGCCGGTGGGGAAGCAGTGCGGGATGCGGACGCCGGCGCCGGAGAGCTCGAGGAAGTCGAGGGGTGGTTTGCGGCGGGCGAGGACGAAGACGAGTTTGCGCGGGAGGTCTTCGCGGTCGTCGACGTTGAGGTGGAGCGGCTGGAGGTAGTAGCCGAAATGCATCTCGCGCAGGGCGGGCATGCCGCCGGCGAATTCGGGGAGCGTGACGCTGAGCGTCAGTGCGCCGAGGAGCCAGTTCTCCTGCGCGAACTCGCCGCGCCAGAAATCCTCTTCCTCTTCCGTGAGATGTTCGAGGCGCATCAGCGGACCTGCTTCATGACCTGCTCGAACTGCCGGCGGCCGCTGAAACCTTCCATCCGCGCGCGCTCGGTCAGCATTGCGTCGGCGAAGATCAGCGTCGGAAATCCCGTCACGCCGAATCGCTGCTGCAGCGCGGCCACTTCCGGCGTATTGCGTCCATCCTCCTGCTGACGGTCGGTCACGCGCACCGGGATGAACTGGCGATTGATTTCGGCGGCGAGCTTCGGATCGGCGAACACCTGCGCGTCGAGCAGATGACACGGCGCGCACCATTCGGCCGTGAAGTCGAAGAGGATCGGCTTGTCGGAAGAACGAGCGCGCTCGATCCCCTGCTCGATCGTCAGCCACTTCACGCCCGACGCATCGTCGGCACGATTGAAATGCAGCACCACACGCGCGAGCAGCAGCACCGCGGCAACGACGAGCAGCGTGATCGGAACGGAGCGCTGATCATTCCGCGCCATACGGGACCTCTCTGCGGCGGAAGATGAACGACGCGAGCACCAGCGCGATCGCGGCGTTGGACGCGACGAGCAGCAGCCACTCGGCGTCAAAGCGCGGCGGCGTGTCGGGGAAAAGATTCTGCTCGACCGCGACCACCGCCTGCGCGATTGCCGGCGTGAACTTGCGTCGCGCGAGGCCGACCAGCAACGCCAGCGTGAGCTGCAACGCAAAGTAGAGCGCAACGTTGAAGTAGGCGCGGGTGAACGTGCCGAAGAGCGCGAGCAGCGCGCAGACGAGCAGCGTATCGCCCATCGAGTTCACGAGCGCGGTGCCGATCAGCGACCACGGCACCTCACCGTCGAGCGCGCGCCCGGCGATCTCGCACAACGCCGCAATCGCCGAGACGCTCCAGACCAGCAGGACCACGCCGGCCACGCGCGACAGGAGATAAACGGCGCGATTGATCGGCTTGACCAGGATCAACTGCAGCGTGCCGGACGAGAACTCCGGGCCGATGACACCGGCTCCGGTGACGACCGCGAGCAGCACGGCGAACCCCGGCCACGCCGAACCGGGCTGGCCGTATTGCGAGACGCCGATCGCGATCAGCGCGATCACGATCGCAAACGAAACGAACATGCCGTTGGTGAGGTGCCTTCGCACGGTTTCCGCGATCACGACGCCACTCACGCCGCACCTCGGAAGATGCTTTCGAGATCCGCGGTATGACGACGTACGTCGATGACGCCTGCTCCGCTTTCGACCAGCGATTTCACCAGCGTGGCGATGTCGCTTTCATGCTCGACGCTGACGATGACGACATGGCCCTGCGGCGCGACGCCGGCGATCCGCTCGACGTTCGCTGCATCGAACGTGTCGGCAAGCAGGGTGATCGCGACGACGATGCGGTCCGTGTGGCGCAGCGTCTCGCGATGCGCGATGACGCCGCTGCTGAGGAAGAGCACGCGATCGCAGACCTTCTCGATCTCGGCGAGTTGATGCGAATTGAGCAGCACCGCGGTGCCGCGCGCCTTCTGCTCCGCGATGAGGTCGCGCACGAGCAGCACGCCGTTCGGATCGAGCCCCGAGGTCGGCTCATCGAGGAAGAGAAACCACGGCTCGTGAATCAGCGCCTGACACATCCCGATGCGCTGGAGCATGCCGCGCGAGTATTGAGAGAGTCGTTTGTCGGCGGCGGCCGCGATGCCGAGGCGCTCGAGCATCGCGTTGGTCCGCTGGTTGACTTCACCGCGCGGCACGCCCGCGAGACGGGCCATGTAGCGGAGAAACGCGCGTCCCGTCTCCGCGCGACCGAAGTTCATCCGCTCGGGCACGAAGCCGGTGCGGCGGCGCACGTCGAGATGATCGTTCGCGCGTCCGTCGATCGTGATCGTTCCTGCATCGGGATGCAGGAAGCCGAGGAGGCACGACATGAGCGTCGTCTTGCCGGCGCCGTTCGGACCGATCAGCCCCACGACCTCGCCGGGAGCGATGTCGAGATCGACGCCTTTGAGCACCTCATGCGCCCGAAAAGATTTGCGCAGCCCGCGCACCTCGATGGTCATTGCGTCATGCGCGCGCGCAATCCGCTCACGATCTCATCGAGCTTGCGTTGATGGAAGTCATTGACGAGCTGTTGCAGCTCCCCTTCCTGCGAGCTCTCGAAGTCGCCGGTGTAGACCTTCTTCAGCGCGCCGCCGAGGTACACCTTCGTCTCCACCCGCCAGCTCGGCCGCGCAAAAAACTCCGTCTGAATCGTGAGCTTCTTCTCGCCCACATCGAGCGCGTCGATCTTGCCCATGGGAGGGGTGGTGGGGTCGTGCATTGGGGTGCAGTTTAGCGCGGCTTTGCCGTGGCGTTGTTGCTGGTTGCTAGTTGCTAGTTGCTGGTTGTTCGGGAGTTTTCGTAGACTGGGGTTCCACACCGTGAGCCGCGTCGATGTTTCGTCGCGTCGCCCCCAGCACCGCATCAATATGAAGACATTCGAGGATCTTCGTGCGTTTCAGCGCGCGGTCGAATTCATGGTGGACGTCTACGCGGCAACGAAGTTGTTCCCGAAAAACGAGATGTACGGCCTCACGTCGCAGATGCGCCGCGCCGCCTGTTCTGTCGTCAGCAACATCGCTGAAGGTCAGGGCCGGCTCACGTATGGCGAATGGCGTCAGATGCTCAGCCACAGCCGTGGATCACTCTACCAGGTGCAGGCACAGATCATCGCGGCGACACGTCTCGGCCTTCTGAGCACACCCGAAGCCGAGTCCCTGAAGAGAAGCGGAACGGCAGTCGGTCGTGAATTGGCAGGACTGATCGTGTGGGTAACGAAGCGCGAGAAGCACTCGAAAACACGCGGCTGATCAACAAGTCACAAGCAACCAACAACCAGCAACCAGCAACAAAACCGACCACTCACCGCTCCCGCCGCACACTCCTCCGACACTTCGCCTCCGCCCTCGACTCGATCTGCCGCACGCGTTCGCGGGAGAGGCTGAGGAGCTCGCCGATGTCGCGGAGGGTGAGCTCTTCGTCCTGGAGGACGCCGTAGCGGAGTTTCATGACGGTGCGTTCTTCGAGCGTGAGCGACTCGACGGCTGTTTGCACGGAGCCGTGTTCGCGGACGTGCTGGAGGTGCGGGAGGCGTTCTTTCTTGACGTCGGGAGTGACGTCGTCGCGGCGGTCTTCGAGCTCGTACCAGTAGCGGAACCACGCTTTCGGATTCGGGTTCGTGTACAGCAGCAGCACGGCCAGTTCGCTTTCGGTGATCTCGAGCTGCGCGCACACTTTGGCTTTCGCGCTTTCGAGGAGGCTGGCCACGTTCGCGGGGTCGCGGTTCAGGAACTCGGCGAGCTGCGGGATGCTTTTTGGCTCGTTGTCGGTCACGCCGTGACGCAGCGTGAGCACGAGGCGCTCTTTCGGTGAGAGCTCCGACATGTGCAGCAGCAATTCCTCGCGTCTCGACTGCGACTGCATCTCGTCCTCGGCGGACGGGATCATCGTCTGCTCCACCACATCCGCGAGCTCGGTGTGCGACTCATCGTCGAGCTCCGCGTTCAGCGAGTAGTTGTCGGCGTTGACCTGCAGCAGCGTCTGCACTTCCTTGACCGTCACGCCGAGGTTCAGCGCCAGCTCGTCAGGCGTCGGGATGTGACTCCCTTCGCTCATCGCCGTGGAGATCGCCTTCTCCAGCCGGTACATCAGATTCGCCCGCTTCGGCGGCAGACGAAACGCGCCGGCCTGTTCGGAGAGCGCGTGCAGGATGGCCTGCCGGATCCACCAGACCGCGTACGTGATGAACTTGACGTTCTTGTTCGGGTCGTACTTTTTCGCGGCGTGGATCAGGCCGATGTTGCCTTCGTTGATGAGGTCGAGAAAGTGGACGTGCGCGTTGCGATAGCGCTTGGCGTACGACACCACGAACCGCAGGTTGGCCTTGACCAGTTCCTCGAGCGCGACTTTGTCGTTTTCCTGAATTCGCGCCCCGAGCTCTTTCTCACGCTCGGGCGTGAGCCGCGGCACTCTTGCGATTTCCTGCAGGTACTGATTGAGGAGATCGTGCGACTCGTCGCGATCGAATCGGGCCATTTCCGGAGGGCGAGAATTCTACACCCGCCGCTCCGTCATCTCCCCGATCTCCCCGCCACGTGGATCACGCCGCGCGGCGAATCGCCGAGCTCCCGCGCGAGCTTCGCGGCATCGACGTCGACGCGCACCAGCACCGTGTCTTTCTTGTCGTGCGCGAGCACGACGAGCTCCATCCGCTTGCCGTCTCGCGAAGGCTTCACGTAGATGAAGCTCCACTCGTTCGACTTGCGCG
>DASVRB010000099.1:0-1507 GCA_036388835.1 Thermoanaerobaculia bacterium
TGCAGCGCACACAGGTCCTCTTTCTCCTCAAATTCTTCGGTGTTCTGGTCGGCGCGTATCTCCTGATCGCGTGGAACCCGGTCAACGACAACGTCATCGTGCCGTTCACGACCGCGATCGCACAGTGGTCGGGCGCATTGCTGAACGCGATCGGGCAGGGCGTCACTGTCACCGGCACCACCATCGCCTCGTCGCGTTTCGCCGTGAACATCAACAACGGCTGCAACGGCGTCGAAGCGATGCTGATCCTGCTCGCGTCGATCGTCGCCTTCCCGGCCACCATGCGGGCGCGCCTCACCGGCCTCGCCCTCGGCGCGCTGGCGGTGCAGATCCTCAACGCGATCCGCATCGTTTCGCTCTACCTGCTCGGCGCGTATCAGCCGCGCCTCTTCGACCTCTTCCACACCGCCGTCTGGCAGATCGTCATCATCCTCGCGGCGATCGGCTTCTTCCTCGCATGGAGCGCACGCGTTGCCCCGAATCGGCTGGCGAGTCGCGCTTAAAGGCTTCGCCGGCTTCGTGGTCGGCGTGGCGTTGTGGGTGTTGCTGTCACCGGTTTACGACCGCGTCATCGGCGCCGGCGCGACCGCGCTGATGCGCGCGTTCGAAAACCCGAAGGTGACGCGACTCAAAATGGCGGAGGACAAGCTGACGACCGTCGATCGCAGCGACTTCGATCCGCGCTCGAAACGCCCCGCCATCTCGATCGCCGACCTCACCTTCAACTTCGTGCTGCTGGTGGCGCTGTTCGCCGCGTCGACGCGTACGTTCTCCGACAGGAACATCGGCGGTTTCCTCGCCGCCTCGGCCGCCCTCGCCCTGACGCACATCCTCGGCACGATCACGCGCGTGATGTCGATCTACGTCGCCAAGCTCGGGATGTGGAGCACCGTCAACTACACCGCGTTCGACCGCAACTACAGGGGCGCCGCCGATCACTTCTACCGGCTGGTGTTGATGTACGCGGTGGCGTTCGCGCTCTGGTGGATTTTCCGCGAC
Organism: Thermoanaerobaculia bacterium; assembly: GCA_036388835.1. GTDB lineage: Bacteria > Acidobacteriota > Thermoanaerobaculia > Gp7-AA8 > Gp7-AA8 > QHVT01. Next base: position 1,000 of record DASVRB010000099.1, read on the forward strand.
CCGTCGCAGGCGGTCGTCGCTCCGGCAAAACAGAAGAAGAAAAAGAAGAAGTAGTGATGGAACTGCGGAGAGCCGCCCGCTCCGATGCCGAGTGGATCAACGCCGCGTATGCGCGCGTGCACTTTCTGCCGTCGGAGCTCGAGCGCGACCTCGTGATCGTTGCGCAAGTCGATGGAGAGCACGCCGGCATCGGTCGTCTCGTCCCCGCAGGCGAGCAGGCGTACGAGCTCGGCGGCATGCTCGTCTTCGAAGACTTTCGCGGACGCGGAGTGGCGCGCGCGATCATCGATGAGCTGCTGCGCAATGCCGGCGAGGCCGACGTTTACTGCATCCCGTTCGCAGACCTAGAGCCGGTGTACGCAAAAGCCGGCTTCGCGCGCCGCGAACGCGATGGCGCGCTTCCGGAGCACATCGTCGAAAAGCTCGATTGGTGCGAGCGCGAGATGCGGCGGCCGGTGATCCTGATGCAACTGATTCGTTCTGGTGGAGCGGCGGGCTCTTAGCCCGC
>DASVRB010000100.1:0-3714 GCA_036388835.1 Thermoanaerobaculia bacterium
GTTGCAACTACAACGAGTTGCTCAGCCTATTACCTCACTGAGCCTCTCTGATATTTCCTCCGTTCTCTCCAACCAGATTCCCGCGGCATCATCCCGCTGTCTTCTGAATCTCGAGAACTCGTCGGCTATGTTCAAAGCCGCCAGGATGGCGATCTTCATCGGGTCGACGGTCGCAACCTGCGCCGCTACCTCACGCATCCTGTTATCGACAAATCGCGCAAGCTCCGCTAAATAGTCCGGGTCGCCGCTCCCGCGAACGTTGTACGTCTGACCGAAGATCTCGACGCTGGTCGCCGAGTTGGCAGAATCGTTTTTTGCGTCCATCGGAAAAAGTTACCTGAGACGCGCCGGATTATAGCAGCACAACCCATTCGAAATGCACACGTTCCGCGACAGCTGCAGGAGAGGCGGGCCGGCCTGTCTGTTCGACGGGTTACGCACGACAGCAGGAATGCCTGTCCCTCAATTTCGGAAACGCTATTCGGCGCCGTTGAAGGTGACGCCGGGGCGCCAGTCGATGATGGTCGTGCCGTTCGTGCAGACCCACGCCACCGCGCTCATGTCGAGGCGCAGGACACCTTTGCTGCGCTCGATGCGCGCCCAGTCTCCGGTGGTGAACGGCGTGCCGAGGATCAGGTAGAACTTCGAAGGATCGTCGGTGCCGGTGTGGCGGATCGTGAGCTGCTCGGTCGTGTCGGCGCTCGTGTCGATCACCAGCGTCGTCTTGCCTTTCACCCGGCGGTAGTGCGTCACCTTCCCGGCATACGACGTCAGCTCGTTGCGATCGCATGAGACCGCGGCAGGAGGCCGAAGCCGTCCGGCACCGGCAGCGCGGCCGCTGGCATTCGCCGGCTGGTCCTGATCGAAGTGGACCGTGACCTGTTCCTCGACGGCCTCGGTTGGAAGTTTCGCCTCGTGCCATTTCGGAAAGCCGCCGTGCAGCACCGCCACGCGCGAAAAGCCGTACTGGTTGGCGAGCAGCATCGCCGCCTCGAGGCTCGTCTCCTCTGCTTTGCACGTGCAGTAGGTGACGATCAGCTTGTCCTGCGGCAGCTCACCGAAGCGCTGATTCAGCACGCCGAGCGGCATCCAGACCGCTCCTTTGATGTGGCCGAGCTCGTACGGAACGCTGCCGCGGACGTCGACGGCAACGGCCTCCCCCTTTTCGAGCAACGCATGCAGTTCCTGCACGCTCAGGCGCGGGACGTCGGCTTTGGTGGCGAGTGTGGCGGCGAGGAGAATCGACAGGATGAACATAAAAAAAGGAGCGGCGGACGCGTACGTCCGCCGCTCGAGGAGTTTAACCGATGTGATTACAGTCCGCGGTAGGTCGCGGAGAGCGACGCGGCGCGGCTCGCCTGGCCAGCGGTGAACTTGTACATGCAGAAGTCATCGCTGTAGTCCATGAAGTTCTCGATCGGGTCGGCACCGGCCGAGCGCGGGCAGGTGTCCTGACCGTTCGGGCAGCCCCAGGTCGCCGAAGCCTCGGCCGGGGTGTCGGTGACATAGTCGCCCTTGCCGTTGCAGCCGCCCTGGAACGTGTGGTACAGGCCGAGCCAGTGACCGACTTCATGCGTGCCGGTGTCGCCTTCGTTGTACGGCGCGAAGTTGCCGCCCGGGACGGTGCCGTAGTCGCAGACGACGCCGTCGCGCAGCGGACGGGTCGAGTACTCGTTCGGGAAGGTCGCCCAGCCGAGCTCACCCGTGCTCGGGTGGTTCGTGTAGAAGTTCAGGTCGCGCGCGGTGCCCTTGCGGAGCGCGTTCTTCATCTGCGTCTCAGCGGTGGTGCTCATGCCGGCCGAGTACCAGGTGTTGTTCGCGGTGCGGTCGACGCCCGCCAGGACGAAGCGGAACTTGGTGTTCACGCCGCCGGTCACGCCGCTGTAGGAGTCATTCAGGACGCGGATCTGATTCGCGATCTGCGTGTCCGTCACGTTGCCCTGGCCCGACGTGTTGGTGATGACGTGGAAGTAAACGTTGATGGTCGAGGTGACGTCGGCATTCGCCTCAAAGCGGCTTCCGCTGCGCGCAAACGCGGCGACCAGCTCCTGGGTGTGCGCTTCGAGCACTTCCGCTTCACGATCGGACGGACGCGGGGTCGCGCAGCCGCGGCCGGCGTTCGGGTCCTCGATGTTGCGCTGCGGTCTTTCAGCGAGACGGCCTTCAAAATCCTGTGCGACGGCTCCCAGGGACAGAACGAGGGTCAGGGCGACGATGAGGCTACGATACATTCAGTTTTCTCTCCTGTTGTGTTTTTGCTGAAGGCCGCGCAATGCGACTGTGTCCAGCCCTAGAGCGGAGTAGGTGCCACGCATCCGATCCTCGTAAGTTGTTGATTCTATTGACAGCGTTCTTTCAGGTGCGGGTCAGCTTCTGGGCCACCTGCTCACTCTTTGCCCCGCCCTCCTGACCCACCTGTGCGCCTTTTGATCCCCTCACCGACGTGCATGATCTCCCCACGTTGACTTACGCCTCTTTACCGCCTTAACTTGGGTGCAGTGGCAGCACCGGCTCGCACCCTCGACACGCAGTTCTCACTTCTGGATCCCCCGGCCCCGCTGCGACCGATCCTCCTCCCCGATCCACCATTAGTAGATGCGCCGCCGAATGCGGAAGAGCTCCACGGCCCCGCCGAAGCCGTCCGCCTCCTCCGCCAGTCGCTGCAAGGCACCGCGGCCGCGAAGCTGATGAACGCGACCGAGCTTCTGCGCGCATTGGAAAAAGAGCGTCGCGACGAGCAGATCCCGACCACGCTCTCCCCCCTTGACGACCTCCTCGGCGGCGGGTTGCCGCGCGGTAAAATGATCGAGCTCACCGGCCGGTTCGCGGTCGGCCGCTTTTCGATCGTCCTCTCCGCCCTCGCCGCCGCCACGAGCATGGGCGAGGCGGCGGTGCTCGTCGACCTCGGCGATCACCTCGATCCTCGCAATGCCGAGGAGAACGGCGTCGATCTGCAGCGCGTGCTCTGGATCCGGCCGAAAACGCTCAAGCAGGCAGTCATGAGCGCCGAGATGATCGCGGCGACCGGGTTTCAGCTCGTGATCATCGACGCGGGCCGCTATCCGATCCGCGGACGCCGCGTTCCCGATGCAGCCTGGGTGCGACTCGCGCGCGCCGCCGAGGCTCACGGGACCGCGATGCTGATCTCGACCCCATATCCCGCCACCGGCACGGCCTCGGAAGCGGTCGTCGTCGCCGAGCGGACGCGCGTGCAGTGGCTCGGCCGCGGCAAGTCGCCCCGCGTGCTCGCGGCCGCACAAACGGAGCTGCGGCTCGAGAAGCACCGCCATCGCAAGGCAGGGGCGACGAGTGTGCTGACGTTGCACGCGTCGGCTGACGTGAGAATCGGCGGGTCCTCAGTTCCTCGGAGTTCCTCGGTTCCTCGGAGTTCCTCGGAGTTGCTCGGCGCATCGCGAAACGCGTTACGCACGACTGTCGAGGAACCCGAGGAACTCCGAGGAACCGAGGAACTCTTTCTCCATCGGACGGCGGCATCATGACCCGCCTCGCCTGTCTCTATGTCCCGATGTTCCCGCTGGCGGCGCGGTTGCGCAGCGAGCCGGAGCTCCTGAACGAAGCGGTGGCGATCGTCGATGGCGACGGCGGCGGCGCGCATGTCATCGCAGCGACGCGGCGCGCGCGCACGAAAGGAATTCGCCCCGGCATGTCGCTGACGCAGGCGCGCTCGATCATGCCGAAGCTGAACGCGCGTGC
>DASVRB010000101.1:0-3744 GCA_036388835.1 Thermoanaerobaculia bacterium
CGGAGCTGCTGCGGAACGGATGCTCGCCGGCGAGCATCTCGTACATCACCGTGCCGAGAGAAAAGATGTCGCTGCGGCCGTCGACCGTCTGCCCGCGCACCTGCTCGGGCGACATGTAGCCGACCGTGCCGATCACCGTTCCGGGCGACGTGTCCTGCTCCATCGTGTCGTCATCGGAGAGCGAGAAATCGTCGGCGCTGCGCAGCTTGGCCACGCCGAAATCGAGGATCTTCACGCGGCCGTCGCGCGTGACGAACAGGTTCTCCGGCTTGAGGTCGCGATGCACGATGCCGCGCTCGTGCGCGGCGGCGAGGCCGTTCGCGATCTGAATCGCATAGTCAACTGCTTTACGAATTGCCACCTTGGCCGCTACGCCGTTCTCGCGCATCAGGCTGCGCAGCGTGTGGCCTTCGAGGAGCTCGGTGACGATGTACGGACGACCGTCCGAGGTGCCGGTATCGAAGATCGTGAGGAGATTCGGATGATTGAGGGCGCCGGTCGCGCGCGCCTCCTGCTCGAAGCGATGCATCCGGTCGGCGAACTTTGCGAACGTCGGCGGCAGCACCTTCAGCGCGACGTCCCGGCGGATGCGTGGATCGTGCGCGCGATACACCTCGCTCATCCCCCCCGCGCCGAGGCGCGAGACGATCTCGTACGGGCCGAGCCGAGTACCGGGGAGGAGTGACATTGGACCGCGACATTGTAAGGGCGCGGACGCGCTCGCTGCACGCGGCGGCGGGCCCCGCGTCGTCAGTCGACGGCTGCAGCAGGAATGGCGATCACGCTCGAGCCGTCGGCCACGTCTGGCCGTGCGCACTCGCGGGCGATCAGCACGAGCTCGTCGATGTCGAACGGCTTGGCCAAAAGGCGGCAGATCCGCTGCAGGAACTCGCAGCTCATCCGGCCGGGAGAGGCCGTCGTCACCACCACGCGCCGCAGATGATTCGGCTGCGTCAGCTCGAGAAATCCGAGCAGCTCCTCGCCGCCGATCCCCGGCATCATCAGATCGACGATGAGGAGGTCATACGCGACCGCCTCGAGCAGCTCGATCGCGGCCGCGCCACTCTTCACCCCCTCGACGACGAACTGCTCCCGCTCGAGCACGATTTTGACGAGGTTCAGAATCGCGCCGTCATCTTCGACGACGAGAGCGCGGTACGAAGATCGGCGTTCCATGCGCAGGGCCGCAGCAAGACCGCTGCCGCAAGCCCACTGAGTCGAGCTGGTCCGCAACCGCGCGAACGGAAACTGGCGGGTCAGCCGGCGGTGAGCGTCCGCAAGACCTCGTCGATGCGGTCGATGTCGAATGGCTTCTGCAACACCAGCGTGTCGGCAGGGAAACGATCCTCGAAGTAACGCGAGATGGCGGAGAGCACGATCACCGTCGGCCGTTTCGGCAATTGCTGAATCGCCTCGGAGACGGCAAACCCGTTCGCCTTCGGCAGCATCAGGTCGAGCAGAACGAGGTCGTACGACCCGTTGCGGACCATGCCGATCGCGGTGTCGCCGTCTGCAGCGACGTCGATCGTGCTGCAATGTTTTCGGAGGACTACCTGCAGCAGGCGCTGAACACTCTCATCATCCTCGACGATGAGAGCCGCACACACTTTCATTCGACCCTCCGCCCTGCGGGGACCCACCCGCTGCCGGCGATCTGTTGCAGGATGCGTGTCATCGCCGGCGCTTCCGCGGCCTCTACTCGGCGGCATCCTCGCCGGCGACACTCGTGACGACGGCGACGAGCTGGTCGATGTCGAACGGTTTGCGGACGATCGCCTTCACGATGTCGAAATCAAAGTCGGCGAGAGCTGACGGTCCCGCCGCCGAGCAGACGACGACCGGCACCGCCATTCCGGTGTCCGCAAGGAACGACACGACCGCGCGGCCATCGACCTCCGGCATCATCATGTCGAGAACCACCGCTGCGTAGCGCTTCTCCTGAAGCATGAGCATCGCTTCGCGGCCGTTGCAGGCGACATCGCTGGCGTAGCCGGACCTCCGCAGGATGGCGCGCAGAAGGTGCCGCGTGGGCTCGTCGTCTTCGACGATGAGGATCGGATGGTGGCTCGTTTGCGTCGTCACGTCGGGCTGAGGCCGCGCACGTTCGCATAAAAGGGGAGCATTTACAACCAAGTGGATACAGAGCGGCGAAACCGCCCGCGCGGGGGACGGTTTCGCCTGACGCGCGGGCTACGTTGCGCGCCTTGGCCGGCCGACTCGAAGAGGCTTGTTCCGCGCAGGAAACGCTTTGCCGCGCTGCTTCTCCAACTCGTCGATATAGGTGGTCAGGCTCCGTTCAACCAGCGCCGCGAGGGTCAGGTTTTCCGTACCGAAAACCGCGTTTCGCGCGCGCTTGATGATGGTCTCCGGCAGCTTCACGGTCACGCGAAGGCGCTGCGTGTCGCTGCTGCGCGGGGATGTACTTCGAGAACTTCTGCGACGCTCCTCCGCCGGCGCGCTGGCGCGGGCCGGACGTCTGGGCGCGAGCGGTCGCTCCTTCGACTTCCTTCGCACATGACACCTCCTCTCGGTCCCCCGAGAGTCGGCCGGTCACGGCGGCCTCGTCTGCGAAGGCCGCGCCACCGCGTGCACGACCATTGCTGTTCCGTCATGTGCGCGCAGAGAGACATGGGTGTGCGCCGATCCGCTCGCCGTGCGGCACACCTCCCGCGGCGGCGGGTCGCCTCCTCGGCCGCTGCTGGCGCGCAACGATTCGTCTCCGGCCACACGCCTGCGGCACATGTGATCGCGGCTTCGCAGCATAATGGCGACGCTTCCGGCCGCTCACGCGAGCCGTTGCGCCGAGACCCACCCCGTCAGGAAGGTGACCCCATGCTCTCACCAGAGCTCATCATCGATTCGATCATCGAGGCATACGTACAGGTCGACGCCGACCTCAACATCCGGTTCATGAACGGCAACGCCGAGCGGCTGCTCCGCCGCAGTCGCGCCGAGGCAATCGGGCATTCGTTCACGGACGTTGTGCCCGACGCGATACGCGCGCACCAGTGGCCGCAGCTCGTGGAAGCAATTCAGCAGGAGCGCCGGTCGGAGTTCGCGGTGTTCTATCCGACGCAGTACATCTGGCATGAAGTGAAGGTCGTTCCGACCGGCCGCGGAGGTGCGGGCCTCTTCATGCGCGACGTCACCGACCGGCAGTGGCTGATCCGCCGCGAGGCCGAACGCGTCTACCTGCGCAACGTGTTCGAGAACGCCCCCGTCGCGATCACGATCATGCGCGGTCCGAAACATGTGATCGAGTACGTCAACTCGTTCGGCCGGCAGCTCGTCGGCGGCAGAGCGCTGGAAGGAAAGCCGATCCGCGAAGCACTGCCGGACATCGAAGAGAAGGAGCTCTTCAAGATCATCGACCAGGTCTACGAGAACGGCACGGAGTTTCATGCCCGCGATCTCCATGTCCGCTTCGATCGCGACGGCGATGGAGTGGCCGAGGACGCCTGGTTCGACGTCAGCTACCAGCCCGCCCGCGACTTTGACGGCAAAGTGTCGGGCGTCGTGAGCCTGAGCATCGACGTCACCGATCGGAACCGCGCTGCCGACACGGCAGCGGGCGTGCCCGGGTAATCAGTCCTCTACACCCGCAACGATCCGCGAAATCCTCTTGCCGCGTAATACGACTCGGCGCCGTTGTGATAGACGAAAACCGTGTCGTAGCGGCGGTCGCAGAAGATGGCGCCGCCGAGTTTTCGGATCTCGGGCGGTGTTTTTACCCAGCTGGAGGTT
>DASVRB010000102.1:0-4889 GCA_036388835.1 Thermoanaerobaculia bacterium
ATTGCAACCTCACCCGATAGGCCCCTGCCACAGGTACGTCGTTGCGTCGGGTTGTAATGTCGGCTGCTCGTCGTCAGCAAGCCATCTCCAACCGGCCGACATACCGGTGCGACTCCTCCACAGCACCACGCGTCCGGCAAAAAGCGCTTCGAGAAAATCGGCCACGTCGATCGCAATCTGCTGCACCGCTACCGCGAGCGGTTGATCAAAATCGTTGAAGTGACCGTGAGTGATCGTACCGACCGTCACCGTCGCCTCATCACCATCGTCGCACACGATCACCGGGCCGACATCCGCGTGCGCTTCAGGAAATACAGCCACAGCGTCCTCAGTGCCAGGCACAAACGCATCGGCACCGAATCGGCCGATGAGCGTGTTCAACAATGCACTACGAAGGTCCACGAGAAGATCCTATCGTGGCGTCGAAGGCGGCCGTACCTGTCATCCTGAGCCGCCGAAGCCGCGCAGCGGCGAAGGACGGTCGAAGGATCCCCTGCGGTTCACGAGAATCGAGCTGTAGGCGGGGGATCCTTCGTCGTCTTACGCGACTCAGGATGACAGGCGGCTCACGAGAGACGATGCGGCGAAAGCACCTTGACGGGACACCTCGAAATCATCGGATCGACCGTCACGAGTCACAGGCCATGCTCGACGGCTTGGCAAATCAGCAATCGATCAAAGGGATCGCGATGCACATCAGGCACTGTGGTCAGGTGAGAGATAGATGGTTCGTCGATCGGGAGAGACTCGAACCCATGTTGCTCGCGTTGGGCCGACAACCACGGGTGCCGCAGCTGCGGTAGCGCGAGTTTACCCAATGCGTATTTGATCGTCGCTTCCCACAACGACGCGACGCTCAAAACACCACGTCAGCGTTCTCGATCGCATGTCGGACGCCGCGTTCGACACGCACGTCCCCGCTGATGTACCAGAGAAAGACGTGCGTATCGAGCAACAGCCTCATTGCTCGAAATCGCGCAGGACATCCTCAGGAAGAGGATCGTCAAAGTCGTCGGGGACAACGAACGTCCCGGCGGCCACCCCAAAGGGTCGCGGGCGCCGAACGCGGTCAATCGGCCGAATTTCGGCGACCGGGCGATCGCGTTCCGTGAGGACCAGCGTTTCGCCTTCAAGAACCCTATGCAGAAGCCCTTCGGGATCGCGCTTCATCTCTTCGAGGCTGATGTTCATGCCGCAAGCAGTCTACCAAACCATCTGCGAATGGATTTCGCAGCGGGCCGGGTGGAGGAGAGCCGCGGATTCGCAAGCTCGATCCGAAAACAACAGCTCGGGCCACAACATCATCACCAACCCGAAGGCCGCTGTAATGACCGCGACTCCGACCGCGGCACACCCCGTGATCGCAAACGACGGCGGCTCCCCCTCCAGCCCAGCATCAATGCGACGACGCCGCGCCCACACGAGTGCGACCACGATCAAGCCTGCACCACAGATCCGTGGCCAGATCAGCTCAGTGAGAATGGACAGCAGCATGAACATGAGTATGCAGCCAGCACGCTAATGGACGACCACGTTCGCAGCGAGGAACCCGCGTAGGGCGGGTCACTCCCGCGCCGTCTTCAGCCACTCTTGAACCGCCTAGCCGCGAGCGAGATGATCGACTTGTCGAACGTTTTGAACGCGTCGTTCGCCACGTCCACGGGTGGATTTGAAATTCTCCAGGAAGGTCGTCGACGGCGAAGTCGACGTCTCCGCCGGATCCGCGACTGCTACCGCTGACGGCGTGTGTCGTTTTCTACTCATCTGCAGTGTCCCTGTCTGTACCTGAGCACGGGCAAACAGTTCAGCGCGTTGTCGCAATGTCGGAACTGCAAGAAGCGAAAAAGAAGCCCGACCGAATCGGCCGCGCTTCCGTGTGTCAGCGCCTAACCTTTAGGCGGGTACGGGTCGCCGACGGATTGCGACCGTCGGCCTTTCCCATCACGACCTTTCAGCGTGTCGGACCCGACAACTCATCTAAATGCACTACGTGCAGGCAAGATAAAGGGCGGCCGCAGCCGCCCTTTACGCTTCGCACTTCTGTTTTAAACAATTACGAGCAACCGCTCGTGCTTCCACAATTGAGGCACTTATAGCAAGCCCCATTGCGCACCATGATCTCGCCGCAATCGGAGCACGACGGCGCGTCCTGCTGATAGAGGAACGTCCCGTGTTTGGCGGTGTTGGCGCCGTCCGCGTTCTTGGCCGGCATGACGAAGCCGACGACCTTATCGACCGTGGTGGATACCGCGACCGGGGTGGCGGTGGTGACTTTGTCGATGAAGGAGAGGTCACTGGCCGTCGGGGTGGTGACGTTGGCCTGGACTTTTGGGGTCGCCGGCGCGTCGTACGAGGCCATGGCGGTGTCGTCGCGGAGGATGACGCCGGCGTGCTCCTGGGCTTCGCGCGTCAGGAATTTGATCGCGAGCCATTTGAAGATGTAATCCATGATGGATTTGGCCATCGGGATTTCGGCGTTTTTGGTGAAGCCGCTCGGCTCGAATCTCAGATGGGTGAATTTGTCGACCTGGAGCTGCAGCGGGACACCGTGCTGCAGGGCCAGTGAAGTCATTGTGGCGAAGCTGTCCATCAGGCCGGAGATGGTCGAGCCTTCTTTGGCCATGGTGATGAAGATCTCGCCGGCGCTGCCGTCTTCGTATTTACCGACGGTGATGTAGCCCTCGTGGCCGCCGATCGAGAACTTGTGCGTGATCGACTCGCGCTCGTCCGGGAGTTTGCGCCGCACTGCAGTAGGTGCAATGCCGAGCTGCTCGAGCTGGGCGGTCGATTTCTCTTTACCGGTGGACAGTGGCTGCGAGCGTTTGCAGCCGTCGCGATAGACCGCCACGGCCTTGAGGCCCATTTTCCACGCCTCGTAATACGCACCTTCGATCTCTTCGACCGTGGCGTTGTTCGGCATGTTGATGGTCTTGGAGATTGCACCGCTGATGAACGGCTGCACGGCGCCCATCATCTTGAGGTGCCCCATGTAATGAATGGAGCGCGTGCCATTGGCCGGCTTGAACGCACAGTCGAACACGGTCAGGTGTGAATCGAGCAGGTGCGGCGCCCCTTCAATGGTGTCGTTCTCGGAAATGTACTCGACGATTTCCTTGACCTGCTTAGGGTCATAGCCGAGGCGCTTGAGAGCGGTGGGGACGGTCTGATTGACCAGCTTCAGCATGCCGCCGCCGACGAGCTTCTTGTACTTCACGAGGGCGATGTCGGGCTCGATGCCGGTGGTGTCGCAATCCATCATGAAAGCGATGGTGCCGGTCGGCGCGAGCACGGAGATCTGGGCATTGCGATAGCCAAACTGCTGGCCGTGCGCATACGCCTCGTCCCATACGTCGCAGGCCGCTTTGGCCAGATCGGCAGGGAGCGAGCGGACGTCGATGCGATACGCGCTGCGGCGGTGCTTATCAATGACGCGCAGGAACGGCTGCTCATTGACGGCGTAGCCTTCGAACGGTCCGAGCTTTTCGGCAATGCGCGACGACTGCGTGTACGACTCACCGGAAAGAATGGACGTAATGGCGGCAGCGTACTGGCGCCCTTCTTCACTGTCATACGCAACACCGCGGGCCATCAGCAGCGCGCCGAGGTTGGCGTAGCCGATGCCGAGGGGGCGGAACTTGTGCGAGTTCGCCTCGATGGCCGGGGTCGGATAAGAAGCGAAGCCGACCACGATCTCCTGCGCCGTAATGACCACGCGCAATGCAGCGCGATACGCCTCGACATCGAAGCCGGTGGTCTCGCTGTAGAACTTCATCAGATTCAGCGAGGCGAGATTGCAGGCGGAGTCGTCGAGGAACATGTACTCCGAGCAGGGATTGGACGCATTGATGCGGTCCGTGTTCGGGCACGGGTGCCAGTCATTGACGGTCGTGTCGAACTGCATGCCCGGGTCGCCGCAGACCCACGCCGACTCGGCCATGCGGCGCATGAGGTGGCGGGCCTTGTAGGTGGCCATCACTTTGTTGCGATCGGTGACGGCGCGGGTCTCCCAGTCGCCGTCCTTTTCGTAGCTGCGCATGAACTCGTCGGTCACGCGGACGGAGTGGTTGGCGTTCTGGAAGTGCACCGAGTCGTAGGCGCCGCCGGGCGCATTGAACGCGCCGTCATAGCCGGCCTCGATCAGCGCCCACGCCTTGCGCTCTTCCGTTTCTTTCGACTCGATGAAGTCGAGGATGTCGGGATGCTCGGCATTGAGGATGACCATCTTCGCGGCGCGGCGGGTCTTGCCGCCCGACTTGATCACGCCGGCGAACGAGTCGTAGCCGCGCATGAACGAGACGGGACCGGAGGCGGTGCCACCGCCGGCCAGGAGCTCTTTGGAGGAGCGGATGTTCGACAGGTTCGATCCCGTTCCCGAGCCGTACTTGAAGAGCATCCCCTCGGTCTTGGCGAGGCCGAGGATCGAGTCCATCGTGTCTTTGACCGAGTTGATGAAGCACGCCGAGCACTGCGGCTTCTCCTCGAGGCCGACGTTGAACCAGACCGGGGAATTGAAGGCGGCCATCTGGTAGAGAAGGATGTGGGTGAGCTCGTCGCGGAACGTGTCGCCCGCTTTCTCGTTCGCGAAGTAGCCGCCCTCGCGTCCCCACTGGGTGATGGTGCGAACCACGCGGCCGATGAGCTGGCGGACGCTCGTCTCGCGCTCCGGCGTGCCGATGTGGCCGCGGAAGTACTTCGAGACGACGACGTTGGTGGCCATCTGCGACCACGACTTCGGCATCTCCACGTCTTTCTGTTCGAAGACGGTGCCGCCGCTCTCGTTGGAGATCGCGGCAGTGCGCATCTCCCATTCGCAGGTGTCGTACACGTCGACGCCTGCTTTCGTGACGTAGCGCGCTATCTCAATCCCGCCGTTCTTCGTCTCTTTCTTG
>DASVRB010000103.1:0-4978 GCA_036388835.1 Thermoanaerobaculia bacterium
GGCGATGGCGCTCGTTCCCGGCTCGTTGAAGAGTCGGAACGAAACATCGGTGAAGGTGGAACCGGCCGGCGGCGCGACCGTGACCACATCGCCGTTGTCGAACACCCACGGCGAAACGGTGGTCAGGCCGGTGCCTGCACCGGTGGAGCCGGTCTGGGAGACCGTGCCGCCGGAGCAGACCTGATCCTGCACGAAGCGGGTGACCGTCTCGGTGCAGCCCGGCGCGTACGTGATCACCGCGTCGACGCGGTAGACCGCATTGTCGGTGGCCGAATTGGTCCAGGTGAGCACGAACGGGCTGCTGCTGTCCGTGGTGACCGGGACCGTCGCGGCGCCGACCGTGACGGCGGTGGTGGTGAAGACGACCTGATTGATGATGCCGTTGGTCGCCGGAGTGATGGTGATGGTGTCGCCGCCGTTGAACAGCCACGGGGTTGCGGCCGTGAGGCCGGTGCCGGCAGCAGCTCCACTCGCGGTCGCCGTTGCACCGACGCAGACCGGAGGCGGCTCGTGGGTGATGAAGCGCTCCACGGTCTCAGCGCAGCCGTCGATGTAGATGATCTCGAGCTGCAGGCGGTACTTCTGATTGAACGTCTTACCGGTGTCGGTCCAGACGTACTCGAACGGTACCGGCGGCGTCTGCACGTTCTGCTGGATCGGCGTACCGACCGCGTTGTTGCCGGGGTGCTGGAAGAGCGAGTAGCGGACGCTCCGGATCGGGCTGCCGGACGGCGGATTGACTGTCACCTTGTCGCCGGCATTCATGAGCCACGGCAGCGTCTCGGTGCCCGCACCCTGCGAGGCGCCGGTGTGGGTCATCGTCGAGCTGGCGCAGTTGATCGGGTCGTCCATGATGAAGCGCTCGGTCTGCTCGGTGCAGCCCTGCGCGTTCCTCATCGTGATGACGACGCGATACACCTGACCGTCGGACTGGTTTTCCCAGAAGTACTTGAACTCGGGGCCGGTGGAGGTCTGACGATCGATCGGCGCACCGGCGCCGCTCGACTCGGGGTACGTCTCGAACTCGACCTCGGACATGGTCTCGGTGGCCGGCGGGATGACGATGATGCCGTCGTTCGCGCCGAGGACCCACGGAGAGGCCTGCGAGCCGTTGCCGGAGCTTGCGCCGGAGTCGATGACCGACGATTCGGCAAGACCGCAGCTCACCGGGAAGTTGACCGGCGCAGACGGCGCGCTCTCGGCACCGCACTGCAGCGCCGCAATCGTGTACCGGTAGTACCACTTGCGGCGGTCGTTCGGGTCGTGATCGCGGGCGGTGGTGTCGGTGTAGACGACCAGCCGCTCGTTGTCCTCCATGTGCGTCGGGTCGCTCGAGGCGTTGACGAGCACCGGGAGCACGGTGTCGAACGTCCACGAGGTGTCGGCCGACTTCTTCCGCTCGCGCGAGATGCGGTACTGATCGATCGTGATCGCCTGGGTCGGGTTGCTCGTGTCGGTCTTCACCGCTTCCCACGCCAGACGGACTTCGCAGGTGTTGAGGCCGCGGTTGCAGCGCGAGTCGGCAAAGCGCACTGCCGGATTTGTCGGACGCGTCGGCACGACGGTCGAGCTGGCGTAGCCCGGGATCGCCGGGTCCGTGCCGGTGCTTTCGGCGCGCGGGAAGATCGTGCTCTGGCCGGTCGCCGGATTCGGAGGATTGTTCGCGTTCGCCGGCTCGGTCGGCAGCGAGCAGAGGTCGTACACCTGCACGCGGTACCAGTAGTTCTTGCAGTTCGCTGGCGGCTTGGTGCGGAGGTTCGAGACGTCGTCGATCCAGACGATCTGCGACCCGGGAGCACCGAGCGCCTGAGGGGTCGCGGCGCTGTCGAGCACCACCTCGCCCTGCGGCGGCGTGGCGGCCGGATTGAAGTCTTCGCTGGTGCCGCGCCAGACGCGGAACTGAATGACCTCGGCGGGGTCGATCTGCGCGCCCGACTGCACGATGCCGGTGCAGCTCAGCGTCGCGAGCGACGGGTCGTTATCGGTCGGAGCAGGCCACGACAGCGTGATCTTGTTCTGGTCTGCAGCCGCACCGGCGGTGACCTGCAGCGTCGGGATCGGACCCGGTTTGGTGGTGTTCACCGGCGTCCGGCTGAGCGTGTTCTGCGACGTCGCGCGGCCATTCGCATTGATGGCCACGACGCGGAAGTAGTGCTGCACGCCGGCGGTCAGGCCGAAGACAGGGGCGGAGATGACGTCGCCCGGCACGACCACGCCGATGTTGGCGAACGTACCGGTCGGCGAGAGATCCCAGCGCACTTCGTACGTGTCGACGTTGCCGGTGACCGGCGGATCCCAGCGCACGCGGGTGACGCGGCACGAGCCGACGCAGACCGAGGTCACGATGGGCGGTCCGGGCGGCGCGGCGTCGGGCTCCGGCATGCCGGATAGGCCGAGGTTACGAGGCGTGACGAGACTCTGCAGCGTGTAGGTGCGGTAATTCTTCAGAGTGGCAACGGTCTCGCTCGGGTTCGTGTAGCGCGAGTCCGGCCGCTCGTTCATGCCGACGAGGTCGACGCGCACCGACTGAATACGCGAGCGCATCGTGCGATGTCCCCAGTTCGCGGTGCCGCCGATGTTGGTCGGATCGAACCGTCCGTCACCGCCGATGGCGCCGTGGCCGCCCGGGACGTCCACGGGCGGATTGTCGAGGGTCTGCAGCAGCGTCCTGCCGCCGAGATCCTGGTAATAGAAGAATTCGAGATTGCGGACGTTCGTGGCGACGATCGTGCCGTCCGTGACTTCGCCGCTGTTGTCGTCTTTGACCGTGAAGCGGACCAGGTTGTACGGCGGGTTCTGGCAGCCGCTCGTGCAGAGATCGATGTTCCGGATCTGCACGCGCCGCTCGGCGCTGCCGCCCGGGAACGTCGCACGCGGCTTGGAGACGTCGGCCCAGAACTCGAGCGTATCGGGATTCGCTCCGTTCACCGACCGCAGCGCATACGCCACGATCTCGTCGTTGCCGGTCGTGACGACCGGAAACTGGCCGCCGAGCGGCTCGTAAGCCGCCTCACGGCCGTGGTGCGGATTCGCCGCGGATGTCTGGTTGTAGTCGAGGTTGCCGCGCAGCACGATCGCGCTACGTCCCGCGAACTCGATCTGCTCGTCCGGCTGCTGGAAGACCGGGCCGAGCACGACCCAGGTGATGCTGCCGTCGGTGTCGAACGTCGTGCCGGGAGCGGTCGGCCACGAGGCCGGCTCGAGCGGTCCGCTGACGCCACCGGTGACGGCGCGGTACGAGAAGCCGTTCGGCACCGTCGGCGAGACGATCGCGCCCGCCGCGTACGACGTCGACGGCTGCCACGGACCGGCCGCGGCGCGCGTCGGCACGCCGTCACGGTCGAAGTCGAAACCGGCCATGCGCACGTCGCTGACCAGCCGGTCGAAACCGGCGCGCGTGTTCTGCTGCAGGTCGGCCGATTCCACCGACGTCTTGAAGATCTTGTTGCTCTGGTCGTAGATCATCAGAGCGGCCACCATGATCACGAGGAAGATGGAGGTCGCGACGACCACTTCGATGAGCGACATGCCGCTCTGGCTGTTTGCGTTGCGTCGGATCTGGTTCATGGCTGGTCTCCGTTACGGGCGCTGCACCTTGGAAGAATCAAAAGCGACGCTGCGGGTGCGGACCCCTTCCCGCCATTCGACGACGCCGCGCAGACGGAGCACCTGAGCGGTCTGCACCGGGCTGGCGGCCACGACCGGGGCCATCGGCGTCACCACCAGGACGACGCGTCCGCTCGGGAGCTCCGCATTCGTGTCGACCAGCGTCCGCCAGCGCGCGAGATAACCGCCCGCATCGTTGGTCGTGCTGCTGAGCGTGCCGTTCGCGTCGCGAAGGATGCTGTTCTCGTATTCGACGCCGGCGACGATGTTGGTGCGGAGCGGGCTGCCGTTCAGCACGAAACTGTCGATGACGTCGGACGCCGACATCAGGGCGAGATCTTCGAGGACCCGGGTGGCCACCGCGTTCGCGGCGGAGAGCTGCCGGCCGCTGTAGACGTTGCGGCGTCCCATGACGAAGAGCGTCAGGACCGTCAACAGAATGATCCCGAGGACGGCCATCGCGATCAGGACTTCGACGAGGTTGTAGCCGCGGTCGCGCCGCTGGCGTTGGTCTGTTGTTGCTTGCTGCATCGTCTACTCCTCAGGGACCACTTCAGTACTGAGCGTAACGGTGAACGAGCCGGTCGGCCGGAAGGTGTACGTGGCGCGGTTGTTCGGCAGCTCATGGCGCGACCCGAGCACGATCGGCTCATCCGGCACGGCCAGGATCGTCCCGTTCGGCAGGAACGTGATCGGGTCGTCGGTGCCGCCGTACCAGGTGATCGTCCGGTCGAAGCGGCGCCCTCCGCGAACGATGCGGAGGCCGCCGAGCTGGTATCCGGTTTCGTTGAACGTTACGGCCACGTTGCGGTTCGTCGTGGCGGCCATGGCGCGGGCGCGGCGCAGATCGTTCGAGAACGTCTGGACCGCCCCCTTCATCGCCGCCATCCGCTGATAGTTCAGCACCGCGGGAACCGTGATGAGTGAAAACGCTCCGATGATCCCGACGACGACGAGGAGCTCGACGAGCGAGTACCCACCCTGCAAGCGGCGGCGACGGCGTGGTTGCGGCATGACCATGGAGCGCCCCTTAGAGCGAGCCGGATGCCACGCGAGACGTGTCGCCGTAAACCGCTGGCATAATGTTGTTTAGGCGCGTCATGAGTCTGTGCGAGAGTCGGGCGCCTGCGCGATGTTGTTACTTTTTGTAACAGCTGCTGCAGCTCTGCCGTTGCCGTCGCACAACTGCACGGTGCCGGCGCGCACTCCGGACGATTTGGAGTGCGGCGACGCCAGTCGCCGCTTTTGCTCCTGTCATGCCGAGCGTAGCGAGGGATGACAGAGGGTGTTCACGCGAGTCACTCCGCCCGCGCGACGGCCGCCCGGTTCCTGGCGATGTAGCTCTGCGCTTCGACGCTCTGGTAGAGCTCGT
>DASVRB010000104.1:0-10514 GCA_036388835.1 Thermoanaerobaculia bacterium
CCGCTCCGCGAGCGGCAACGCAAGCACCTCCAAAACCGACACCGACCACCACCACCATGCCCGAACTACTTCATGTCGTCGCCATCGGCGACTCACTCGCTTACGGTGCCGGAGACGAATCCGGCGAAGGAATCGCGGGGCGTCTCGAGGACGAGCTGCGAGCGCGCGGTGTCCGCCAGGTCGAGGCCGTGAACCTCGGCGTCAACGGCGCGCAGACCGGCGACGTCCTCTCGCGTCTCAAGCAGGAGCGCATCCGCAAACAGCTCGCGAAAGCTGACGCCGTCGTCCTCTCCATCGGCGCCAACGACCTCTTCCGCTCCGGCCAGTCGCGCGAAGACATCCTCCGCGCGCCGTTCGAAGTGGCCGAGCGGATCCTCGGCCGCATCCACACCATCGTCGGCGAGATCCACGCGATCAATCCGAACGCACGCGTGCTGCTCCTCGGCGGCTACAACCCCGTCCCGCGGCACCAGTACGCCTCGCTGATCAACCAATACCTCGGCCTCTGGGACACCGCCCTCGCCGCCAGCTTCAAGAACGACCCGCGCGTCGCCGTCGTGAAGATGCACGACATCGTCACCCCCCAGCGCCTCAGCCGCTACGACTCCTTCCACCCCGGCAGCGCCGCGTATCACGAAGCAGCGAAACGGATTGCGGGGATGTTGCTCGAAGAATTGAACGCGGCGTAGTCGGAGATGCCAAATTGAGCCAACCCGTCATCCTGAGCGTTAGCGAAGGATCTCAAAATGCGACGGCCGTCGCGGCTGAGATCCTTCGCTAACGCTCAGGATGACGGGACAGTGGGCGGCTCGCGGAGGGCCGGCACAGTGGCGCCACGAAGCCTGCTCAGCCGCGATACCCCTCCGCAAACTCCATCGCGTGATACGTGATGATCAGATCCGCGCCGGCGCGTTTGATCGATGTGAGGATCTCGTTCATCACGCGCGGGCCGTCGATCCAGCCGCGCTCGGCGGCGGCTTTGACCATCGAGTACTCGCCGCTCACGTTGTAGGCGGCGATCGGGAGCGGGAAGTTGTCGCGGGCCTGGCGGATCACATCGAGATACGACAGCGCCGGCTTCACCATCACGATGTCGGCGCCTTCGAGCACGTCGAGCTCGATCTCGCGCAGCGCCTC
This sequence comes from Thermoanaerobaculia bacterium, assembly GCA_036388835.1. Lineage (GTDB taxonomy): Bacteria > Acidobacteriota > Thermoanaerobaculia > Gp7-AA8 > Gp7-AA8 > QHVT01. Next base: position 1,138 of record DASVRB010000104.1, read on the forward strand.
GCGGCCGTTGGCCGGGTCCATCTGATACGTGCGGCGATCGCCGAACTGCGGCGCCGATTCCGCTGCTTCGCGGAACGGACCGTAGAACCCGGAGGCGAATTTTGCGGAGTACGCGACGATGCCGACCTCCGGCAAACCGCGCTCGTCGAGCGCGCGGCGAATCGCGCCGATGCGGCCGTCCATCATGTCCGACGGCGCGACGAAGTCGGCTCCCGCCGCGGCGAACGAGATGGCCTGCTTCATCAGCAGCGGCAGCGTCTGATCGTTATCGACGTCCTTCACCCCGTTGTGATCGACGATCACGCCGCAATGACCATGATCGGTGTACTCGCACAGACAGACGTCCGCCAAAACCGCCATGTCCGGCACCGCGCGCTTGATGCCTTCAATCGCCGCCTGAACCGGGCCAGTCGGATCCCATGAAGCGGATCCGATCGCATCCTTGTACTCCGGCAGGCCGAACAGAAGGACCGCGCGAATGCCGGCGTCGTACGCGCGCCGCGCCGCGTCGACCGCATCGCGCACGCGCATCTGCAGCACGCCCGGCATCGACCCGATCGGCGCGGTCGTGCGGCTGTTCGGCACGACGAACAGCGGATAGATCAGATCCTCCCGGTGCACGACTGTTTCGCGCACCAGCGTCCGGATTCCTTCACTGCGCCGCAGCCGCCGCGGACGGCGTGTCATCGCCGCACCGCCGATTGCGGTGTCATTCGTAGTCAGCGTTCTCGTCGTCATCGGACTCTCCGGAAAATGCGTAAGCGCGTGCGCAATCGTGCGAGCAGAAGCGGCGCCCGAAGGCCCTCTCCGCGCAATCGGAACAGACGCTGCGCCGACAGGTCTCACACGCGTCGAAGCGGATGTTCTCTTCGAGATCGCCGCAGCCGACGCAAACACGCGCTTCGCTTTCTGTCATCCGAAATATCTTCGCACGCTCCGTGTTGAAGCGGCCTGCGCGTTCTTGACGGAGTCGAGCCGCGCTCCTACAATCCCGGTCCCCACACCATGGCGGTGTAGCTCAGATGGTTAGAGCGGGCGTCTCATAAGCGCTAGGTCCCCAGTTCGACTCTGGGCACCGCCACCACAAACCCCTTGTTTCCCCAAGCTGCACCCGCGTCGATCCGCGCAGCGGATCCAGCAACGCAAGCCGCCGCGCTCATCGCGCTCGATAAGCCAAACCCGCCGCGCTCAGCGGCGCAAAGCGCCCGCTGCAGCACGGCGAGCGACCGCGGCCAAAGGCCCGCGCGTCGCGCTATTTGGCAAGTGTGCCGGGATAAACGACGAACGCGCCGTTCGCGTACACCACGTCGCAATCGGGATGGCTCGTCTCCCCCTGCACGTACTCCCCCTCCTCGAACACGCCGTCGCGGCCCGCCGAGCGGATCGCGTACTCCTTCGGCCGGCTGCCGGTGGCGAACTCGTAGGGGCGGCCCCAGCCGTCGTTCTGCGGGAGGCTGCGCGAGTAGGTCGGCACGAGCGCCTCGTTGAGGTCCTCGTACGTCGCGCCGGTGGAGGGGAACTCGAAGCCGGGGACGCCGTACGACCGCAGTTCCGTCGCGCGCGCTTCCCACGCCGTGGCGATCACACGCATGTCGCTCATCGTGCGCTTCTGCCGCGCGCGGTCGAGCGAGTTGACGTACGCCATGATGGCGATCGACGCGATCATCGCAATGATCCCGACCACAATCATCAGCTCGAGCAATGTGAATCCGCGTTCGCGGCGATGAGTCATGACGCGCCAGCCTCCAAATAGATGAATGCCATCAAGAGTAAGCTCCCCGTCAACAATGATCCCGACGGCGTTACGTCAGTTTTTCGTCAATTACGGCGTCAAACCATGCCGTCTTGTCGCCGCCGTGTCCGGCGGCGCCGACTCCACCGCGTTGCTGCTCGCGCTCGCCGAGCTGCGCGATGACGGCTTCGAGCTCGACTGCGCGCACATCAACCACCACCTCCGAGGAGACGAATCGGACGGCGATGAAGCGTTCGTGCGCGACCTCTGCGTGCGGCTCGACGTGCCGCTGCACGTGGCCGACGGCACGCTCGATCCCGTTCGTGTCCGCGACCGCGGCATCGAGGCCGCCGCGCGGGAAGTGCGCTACGCGCGGCTCGCTGACACCCGCGAGCGCAGCGGCGCGCGCTTCGTGGCCACCGCTCATCAGCAGAACGATCAGGCCGAGACCGTGCTGATGCGCCTCCTCTCCGGCAGCGGCATCGCCGGACTGCGCGGAATTCACCCGCTGCGCGACGACGGCTTCATCCGTCCGCTCCTCGACGTCACCCGCAATGACATCGAGGCCTTCCTGCGCGAGCGCAACGTCTCGCCGCGCGTCGATCGCTCGAACGACGATCCGCGCTTCCTCCGCAACCGCGTGCGCGCGCTGCTGCGCGACCTCGGCGGCGTCGAACAACTCGCCTCCATCGCCGATCAGGCGCGCGGCATGTGGCCGCTGCTCGCGCGCGCCATCGACGCGGCCGAACAGGTCGACGTGACTGATGAAATGACCCGCTTCATCACCCTCCCCGATGACGAATGGATGCGTGGCGCATTGCTGCAGCGCCACATCCGCAGACTCGATCCCGCGGCCCGCGACTTTGATGCGCTGCGTCTCGCACGCGAGCTCGAAGGCGCCACGCGCATCAGCGTCACGCGGAACGTGGAACTGGTGCGTGACGGCGACTCCATCGTGTTGCGACGCATCGTCGCACCGGAACGCGCGTGCGATTTCGAAGTCGACGTTGCCGCTGACACCTCGGTCTTCATTCACGAGATTGGCGTCTCGGTTCGTGTCTCGCGCGTGCATGAAAACCGGAACGCAGAACGCAAAACGCAGAATGCAGAATTGAGAAATGATGCGGCCGGTACGTCGCAACTGATTCAGCTTCCCGCTGGTGCAACCGCCACCTTCACGCTCCGCAACCGGCGCTCCGGCGATCGTTTTCAACCCCTCGGCATGTCGCGCTCGAAAAAGCTCAAAGACTTTTTGATTGATCGTAAAATCGCCGCCGCCGTGCGCGACCGTTTACCGCTTCTCCTCTGGAACGGCCACATCGTCTGGATCGCCGGCGTCGAAGTCTCCGAGGAATTCAAAGTCACGAGCGCGGCGGCCGGTGAGTTGTACGAGGTCACGATCAAGTCATGATCACTCCCGTTTTCACAGCCGACGAAATTGCGGCAAGGGTGAGGCAACTGGCGGCTGACATCCGCAGCGATGCAGGAAGCGCGGAAGTCTTTCTCCTCGGCATCCTCAAAGGGAGCTCGATGTTTCTCGCCGACCTCCTGCGCGCGTTACCGGGCGACGTCAGTTACGGCTACATCGACGTCGTGCGCGACGCCGCCGACAGCCACGGCACCGACGCGCTCGAGATCGACTTCCTCAGCTTCACCGACATCCGCGGCCGCAACGTCTACGTCATCAAAGACGTCGTCAACACCGGCATCATCGAGAACTACCTGCTCACCCAGTTGCGCGTGCATGCTCCGGCCAGTCTGCGGCTCGTCGCGCTGCTCGACCGGACCGACGCGCGGACCATCGACATCCGCACTGACTTTCACGCCTTCTCGATCGAAGACGGCACGTTTGCGGGGTACGGGCTCGAGTACGGCCGCCGCTTTGCGAACCTGCCGTACATCGGTCGGATCGCCGGCGCGTAAGCTGACGTCGCCCTGCAATATCACCCCCTCGCGTGGCGTTGAGGAATCGCGATAGTGTACGTGGCACGCGCGAAGCATCCGCGTCGCCGCGTAGGAGGCAAAATCCTTTGAATTCCACAGTTAAAACCGCGCTCCTGTGGGTCGTGATCATTGTGCTGGTCTTCCTCCTATGGAGCCTGTTCAACACGGCGAAGGGCGCCAGCGAACAGATTCCATTCAGCACCTTCATCGGCCGGGTGAATGACGGTTATGTCGAAAAAGTAACGATTCGCGGCGACGAGATCCGCGGCGAGACCAAGGCTGCCGCTCCCGGCGGCAAGCGCGAGTTCCATGCAACCGGCCCCGCCACCTGGCCCGACAACCTCTTCACGCGCCTCGAAGACAAAGGCGTGGTCGTCGAGTACGAACCGGAGCGCGATGGCGCGTTCGTCACCGCCCTCATCACCTGGGCTCCGTTCCTCTTCCTGATCGGCCTCTGGATCTTCTTCATGCGCCAGATGCAGGCTGGCGGAAACAAGGCCCTCTCGTTCGGCAAGTCGAAAGCGAAACTTCTCTCCGGCAGCGCGAAAAAAGTCACGTTCAAGGACGTGGCCGGCGTCGATGAGGCGAAGGTCGAGCTGCACGAGATCATCGAGTTCCTCAAGGAGCCGCAGAAGTTCACCAAGCTCGGCGGCAAGATCCCGAAAGGGGTCCTGCTGATGGGCCCCCCCGGCACCGGCAAGACGCTGCTCGCGCGCGCCATCGCCGGTGAGGCGAACGTGCCGTTCTTCTCGATCTCCGGCTCCGATTTCGTCGAGATGTTCGTCGGCGTCGGTGCGTCGCGCGTGCGCGACCTCTTCGAACAGGGCAAGAAGAACGCCCCCTGCATCATCTTCATCGACGAGATCGACGCGGTCGGCCGTCACCGCGGCGCAGGCCTCGGCGGTGGACACGATGAGCGCGAGCAGACCCTCAACCAGCTCCTCGTGGAGATGGACGGGTTCGAATCGAACGACGGCGTCATCCTCATCGCCGGCACCAACCGTCCCGACGTTCTCGATCCGGCGCTGCTCCGTCCGGGCCGCTTCGACCGTCGCGTGGTCGTCGACCTGCCGGACCTCAAAGGCCGCGAGGGCATCCTGCGCGTCCACACCCGCAACATCCCGCTGGCCGAAGATGTCGACCTGGCGGTGATCTCGCGCGGTACGCCCGGCTTCTCCGGCGCCGACATCGCCAACCTCGTCAACGAGGCCGCGCTCAACGCCGCGCGCTACGACAAGAAAAAAGTCCAGATGGTCGACTTCGAATACGCGAAGGACAAGGTCATCATGGGCGTCGAGCGGAAGTCGATGATGATGTCGGATCGCGAGAAGCGGAACACCGCCTATCACGAGTCGGGACACACCATCGTCGCAGCGATGCTGCCGGCCGCCGATCCGCTGCACAAGGTCACGATCATCCCGCGCGGCCGCGCGCTCGGCCTCACGCAGCAGCTTCCGACGGAAGATAAGTACTCGTACTCCAAGCGCTACCTCGAGGCGATGCTGGCAGTGCTCATGGGCGGCCGTATCGCCGAGGAAGTGTTCCTCAACGAGCTCACCACCGGCGCCGGGAATGACATCGAGCGCGCCACCGGCATGGCTCGCAAGATGGTGTGCGAGTGGGGCATGTCGGACCTCGGGCCCGTGACCTTTGGCAAAAAGGAGCAGGAGATTTTCCTCGGCCGCGAGTTCGCGCAGCACGGCGACTTTTCGGAGTCGACTGCGGTCGAGATCGATCGCGAAGTGCGCCGCATCCTGGAGAAGGCGTACAAGAGCGCGCACGACATCATCTCGGGCAACAAAACCGCGCTCGATCGCATCGCACGCAAGCTCCTCGAGCGCGAGACGCTCGACGGCGTCGAGGTCAACCAGATCATCACCGAGGAGACCGGGACCGACTACCTGAAGCTCAAGGAGTACTACCCGGACGAGAGCCCCGGCGAGCAGATGACCATCGCCCCCGGCTCCGGTCCGCTGAGCGACGTCGCCGCCCCCGTGGCCACGCCGGACCGCACCGCGTAAATGGAAAAACAGCAGAACGAGGGCAGGCAGGATTGCCTGCCCTCCGCACTTCCGCCCGCCGAGGAGCAGAACGAAACCGCTCCTGCCGAGCCGCCCATCCCCCGCTGGCGCCCCGCCGCCGAACCCACCTGCTGCGGCTCGGGATGCGACGATTGCCCGTTCTGAGTGGAGCGGCGGGCTCTTAGCCCGCCGAATTTCTCGCGAGATCCCGGCGGCCGAGGCGGCCGCCGCTCCACGAGAGCGACCAACATTACAATCCGTCCCATGCCCGTCATTGCTTGTCCCGATTGTGGGCGCGACGTTTCGACGCTCGCGCCGATGTGCCCGCATTGCGGACGTCCCTCGCCTGCCGGAAACACGCCGATGACCGCGCCTCCACAGCCGATGCGCGAGCGCACGCTGTGGCAGGGAACGCCTTCGCCGACGCTGCTCGCGGGGCATGTCGCGCTCATCGTCGCGGTGCTGATCGGCGTCCCGCTGCTCGCTCATTTTTTCGGTTCGAGCCTGCCCGATCCGGAGCGCGGTCAGGCGGTGATCGGCTTCGGCTGGATCGCTACCGGGCTGCTCGTCACGATCCAGCTCATCGCGCTGGCGGTTGCGTGGATGAAGCTGCGCAGCACGATGTACACGATCAGCAATCAACGCGTGCTCATCGAGCAGGGTGTGTTCTCGAAGACGGTCGACGAGATCGATCTTCGCTACGTCGACGACTCGCAGTTCGCGCAGACGTTCGTCGATCGCATTCTCGGCATCGGCAACGTCACGCTCGTCTCCTCCGACAAGACCACGCCGCGTTACGTGTTGCGCTCGGTCAAAGATCCGCGCGCGGTGCGCGAGATCGTGCGCGCCGAGGCGTACCAGAATAGCCAGCGGCAGATCTTTACGCGCGCCACGTGACAGGTTTGGAGTGCGGCGACGCAAGTCGCCGCTTTCGCTGCCTTAGCCTGAGCGATGCGAGTGAAAGCGGCGACTGGCGTCGCCGCACTCCAAACGTCCGCGTGCTAAGCTCCGCGCCGTCCCACACCTCAATCAATCCGGAGGTAATGCGTGCGCCTGCATCGTCTGGCCCTCGTGTCGCTGTTGCTCTCGGTCGCCCTCACCACCCGCGCCGCGACGCCGTGCGGCGGGACGCAGGAGTTTCCGCTGCGACTCCCCTCCACCGTGCCGGCCGAGGAGCTCGGCGCGTACGAAAAAGAGGTGCTCACCTGGCTGAATGCGCGCGTTTACGCCGTGACGCTGAACTGGTGCGGCGACAAAGGGATTCGCGACACCGGACCGTGGATCAACGACACGTACTACGGCACGCACAAGGCCGCGAAGATCTACTACTCCCCCGCCGTGATGGCGTGGCTCAAAGGCGGGCGCAGCGGCGTCATTCCTGACGGCGCCATGATCATCAAAGAGCAGTTCGAGCCGCCGGCCGCGCGCTACGAAGATCAGCCCGATCAAAAGGTCACGGACTGGACGATCATGGTCAAAGACTCGAAAGGGTCGGCCGACGGCTGGTGGTGGGGCGAGCTGTACCTGAAGAAGGACGGCTCGTTCATGGACTTCGACGACCACGACTTCGCCTATCCGAACGCCGGCTTCGGGATCTACTGCACGCGCTGCCACGCCTCCGCGGAAAAGGAGCAGACCTTCTCCGCGCTCAACAACATCGAAGGCTTCCCCGGCGAGCCGCTCACGTTCCGCGTCGACGACAGTTGGCGCAATGGAGCGCCGCCGCCGGCGGAGCACACCGGCGCGCCGACGCCCCCTCCTCCTCCGACCGCGGCAGCGCAGCCGGTCGCGTTGCGCGGGCGAGTCGTCGCGCCGATTCCGGAGTTCCTGCAGACCTTCCTCTTTCGCGACCGCGTCACCGAACGGAACGTCGCGAGGTTGCCGAATGAAGCGTGGGATCACATCCCCGCGAACGGCCAGATGTTCCTCACGTCCGATCAGTGCGAGTCGTGCCACGCCGCCGCCAACGGACCGTTCGGCCCAACGATGTTTCTTTCGAAGAAAGACGGCAGCGGCGGCGTCAACGTCTCGCCTTACACCGAGTGGCGCTGGTCGCCGATGGGATTGGCGGGGCGCGATCCGATCTTCTTCGCGCAGCTCGACAGCGAGCTGTCGTATCTCGACACGATCGAAGACGAGGCGACGCGCGCGAACCTCAAGCACACGGTCGTGAACACCTGCTTCCGCTGTCACGGCGTGATGGGCAAGCGGCAGCACGACATCGATCATCCCGGCCAGAACTTCGACGCCGACTACATCACGCGCACCGGCAGTCAGCCGGGCGCCAGGTACGGCGCGCTCGCGCGGGACGGCATCAGTTGCGCCTCGTGTCACAAAATCCGCCGCGACGTCATGCCTCCCGGCTCGAAGCAGACGCCGCTCGAATTCTTTCTCTCGAACACCATCACCGGCCAGTTTCAGACAGGCGACGCGGGCGAGCTTTTCGGACCATTCAAGAACGACGAGATCGTGACGCTGCCGATGGACAACGCGCTGAAGATCAAACCGGTCTTCAACGAGTACACCAAGAGCTCGCGCATGTGCGGCAGTTGCCACGCCATCGATCTGCCGGTCGTCGACAATCCGCCGGTGCGGCCGGTCGGGCCGACCACGCCGCACTCGATCGAGCAGGCCACGTATCTGGAGTGGCTGAACAGCGCGTATCAGAACGAGTTCGGCAAGCCGGGCAAGAACGCGCAGACGTGTCAGGACTGCCACATGCCGCGGCAGCTCGTGAACGAGCAGCTCGGCGTCGATGTGAATCCGATTCGCACGCGCATCGCGATCGTCGAAGACGACTCGTATCCGGCCGCGGAACATCGCGCGCCGGCCGAGCAGATCCGGGTCCGTTTCCGCGAGAAGGATTTCGCCCGCCACGAGCTCCTCGGCATGAACGGCTTCGTGCTCGAGATGTTCAACCAGTTCAGCAATGTCCTCGGCGTGCGCAAGAGCGACTACATGACCGGCACGTCCGACAACCTGCAGAACGCGCAGTCGAACCTGTTCGAGCAGGCGCGCAAACGCACCGCGCGGCTCGAAACGAAGATGTCGATCGATCAGCGCACCGTCGACGCGACCGTGACCGTGACCAACCTCACCGGTCACCGCTTCCCGAGCGGCGTCGGCTTCCGGCGCGCCTTCATCGAGATGCTCGTGCTCGAGAATCGCGACGGCGCGGAGCGCGTGGTCTGGAGCTCGGGCCGCACGAACAGCGTCGGCGTGATCGTCGACGGTGCGGGCCGTCCCCTCCGCTCCGAGTTCTTCACCGACGGCGAGTATCAGCAGCATCACGAGGTCATCACCTCGGATCAGCAGGTGCAGATCTACGAGGAGCTGCTGCAGGACGCGAACGGCAAGTTCACGACGAGCTTCATCCGCCGCGATCACGACATCAAAGACAACCGCGTGCTCCCGCTCGGCTGGTCGCCCAAAGGTCCCGACCCGTCGCTGAACGGCCGGTACCTCAAAGCAACGCACCCGCACGGAAACGCGGAGCACGATCCCGAATATCTGAACGGCAAAGGACAGGACACGGTGCACTACCGCATCGCGCTCCCGCCCGGCGTCGACGCGAGCAAGGTCAGCGTCCGCGCGTCGCTCTACTACCAGAGCATCCCGCCCTACTATCTGAACGAGCGCTTCACCGTCGGCAAAGGCGATGCGACCAAACGCCTCTACTA